>JBGUUN010000434.1:0-7577 GCA_045133555.1 Oscillospiraceae bacterium | reverse complement strand
CACGCAGATGATTCTCGATGATCGCGATCTTTTTACGCAGTGCGGAAAGCATCTTGCGGTAACTTCTTTCCTCCATTCCGAGACGGCAGATCAAGTATTTTGCATCCTTTACCGTTTGTACACAGGATGTGTTGACGGACGGAAGCCACTTGCCAAGCAGCGATACCGCAGCATCCTGCTCAAGCGCTGCCATATCGGCATCCAACTGATCTTTGATCAGACGGATCACATCCGATTCGCACGGTGTACGCAGCAGGCAAAGCAGATCATCGTATCTGCCATACTCGGCAATATACGGGATCACTTTTTTGGCACTCTGCGTATGCTCTTTGGCAAGATACCTAAGAAGGATGCGAAAGGCTCTGCGTTCGCCAAGACCCTCGCGTGCATCGCGCGCATAGAATAAAATGCGCATAGCCAAGGTCGCATTGACCCGGTACGCTTTTTCAAAAAGCGCGATCACGTCAGATTCTTCGGCCAAACGGAGAGCGCCGATCTGTGCAAACAGATCCAGGCAAGCATCCCAGGTGGTGGAGTAAGCAAGGCCGCCGTTTTCGGTATAGGTAATACCGTTTGGGGTCGATTGCGTTTTGTCCTGCATCGGCAGGTCATCTTCTTCCGATATACATTTATAAATATGCTGAGATATTTTTTTGATGCCTTTTTCCATAGTTTTCCCTCCTTTCCCCTAAAAATAGCCGCTTTGCTTTGCACACCTTACCGCCACCGCTTCTTTTCACTGATATCCGATTTTCAAGATGCAAATATCCATCCGGCAGGGAAACCTTTATCAGGTCTCCCGTACCATCCGGAAAACAAGACGCAAATTTTTGTGTTTCACTGTGTGGATAAAAATCCCGATCCGGCAAGCTCTCTGCCGATCCTAACACCCCATGTTATCCTGAAGGAGTTGCTGAATGCGTCTTTCCTCAAAAGAACGTTGGGATTTTGTTCCTTTGTCCCTTTGATGATTCTATTTTATCATAATATTTACACCGGGTCTTGGAAAAAAAGTTGCGAACACAAAATGTGTTCGCAAACCTTATAATTGCATTTGTTTTTCAATACGCTGCTTGATCCGCTGTATCATATCATCCGGTTCAAGTACCTTGACTGCCGATCCGAAGGACAAAATGCGGATGACCATCTCGGTCTCATCCTCGGGATCATACCGTAATGTCATGCGGTAACGGTCTTTATCAAGACGGACAGTCTCTTTCTCCAGATGCGAGAAATGCAGCATCACACGGTCGAGCGCATTTTTTACATCGGTGACCGACAGCACCACCGTCTCCTTGGTACGCTGCGGCAAGGAAGGATCTTTGGCACGCTGCCCCATCGAGCAATCCAAAATACGTGACAGATTGATGGTCTGATATTTACGGTCAAACGCAGACAAGCGGAATTTATCGTCTTTTGGGGAATACTCCAACTGCAGCGGGAGAACACAAAACGACCGTACACCGCCTTTACCGTGATAACTCAGATAGAGATACCGTTTTTCTTTGAGCGCAGTCAACACCGTTTTGAAATTTTGAATATAACTCGGATCGGTATACGGGTCACCGTCCAGATAACGATCGAAATAATAAAAGGTATCCGCATCAAACAGCGGCTCTACATCCGAAAGTCCTTCGGTTTCCGGCGAAAAAAGCTGTATCCGTGGGTCGGACAGCAATGATTTTAAGAAACGCTTTTCCAAAACGGTAAGCGGCAGGTCGGGAACATTTTGGATCGGTGTCTGAAGATTTTGATCCAAAAGCATCCATTCTTGTCCGCGGATCAATCCGGGGAGCGTCAAAATACTTTCCGAAAATGCCATTTCCTGCACCGTTTCGGTCAGAAGCTTTGCCGTCAGCTTTTTTTCTGCCGCAAGCTGCAGCACCTTTGCCGTGACACGGTAATAGCTGCCGTAGATCTCATGAAACAGCATCGTCGTCCTCCTTTTTCTCATACAGCGCAAACGTTGCCGCAAGATCCGCATAAAACCGCTCGGTCAAACGCGGATCGGTGGAATACAGCCGTTCGATCCTGCCGATAAAAGTACGGATCCACGGCATCATTTCGATCGGATCAAAAACAAATGCCGTATACCGCCATACATTCGGTTGTATCTGCACCGGATCTTTTCCGAGACGTTTTTCACGCTTGAGGCGGTTAAGGATATACATTTCGTCATCCTCGATGCGGATATCCATCTCTACTCGGTGGATCTTCGCATCGGCTTGGAACGAAACACCCCAAAGGTACTGTGCATGATCCTCACAGCGCAGGCGATATTCCATAATATTTTCGCAGCGCTGCTTTATCTTGACCGACACCAAATAATCCAAACGGAAGAAAATCGGTCTTTGTTCTGCCGGATAAAATGCATACAGGTATTCTCTGCCCGTTTGGGTGCTGTGGTAGATTTTGATCGGACAGACCGTAAAATCAAATTCTCCGCTTGGATTTTTCAGAGAAAGATCCACCAATTTTGCTTCCCTGATCGCAAGCAGCAGCCGATACAAAATGTCGCTGTCGAGTGCGTGCAGGATATAGTGATGCTTAAATCGAAAGACATCCGGCAGACGGTCAAAGCGGTGAGACAGATACGAACCGATCACACCAAGCGGTGCCGCTTCGGTATAAAAAGCGATCGCATCCCGAAAGCTTTCCGGATTTACCGTATCTTTTGCAAGCGTATAGCGCAATTCTTTGCCCATACGAACGGATGTAATGATCCCCAGCATTTCGTATTCTTTGAGTTTTTTACGTACCGTTGATTCATCCACCGGGACAGGTGTTTCGGATACCAAACTGCTTTTCCCGGTATAATGCGCTAAGATTTCGCGGATAGAATGGGGTTCATGATCCGAAAGAAGATCCAATAAGTAGAAATGGAACGAAATATCACCGTTTGTAAAACTTTTTGCCTGAAAAGCCTGATACAACGGATTGCTTTTTACCTTTCGGCTATCCACCGAGAGAAAGACATTCTTACCGGAAGCATCGCGATGGAAAGACATATGATCTGACAACCAGCTTTCGATCCGCCTGCGCTCATTATCATAACTGCGCCTGCTTTTGGAATCGTATTCTTTACGGGTCTTAAAACCGTAAACATAAAACTGCCGCATATAGCTGCGGATCTTCTCAAAGTTTTTAAGAAGCTCACTGTACGCCATACATCCTATTTCCTTTTATCATGCGTAATAACCCATGTATTTTTCCATGGCATCCATCAATGCTTTGACGTTTGCAAGCGGGGTGCCCGGATACAAACCGTAGATCATCATCAGACCGCCGGCTTTGGAGCCGATGGTGGTAACTTCTTTACGAATGAGTGCTTCCACATCTTTCGGTGTACCGTTTACGGTGATGTTCTGACGGTCGATATCCAGCTCAACACAGGTCTTGCCCGCAAATTTATTTGCGATCCAGTCGATACCGTTGACCAGATCCTGCAGATTGATGATCTCAACACCGCCGTCGATAATATCATCCACCAAAGTACGGATGTCACCGTCGGAGTGCATATGGATGAACAGACCTTTTTCTTTCGCAGGTTTGATCAGGCGCTCATAAGACGGTTTGATATATTTCTTAAAATGCTCCGGTGAAAGCATCGGACCGACCTGCATACCGAGGTCCTCCGCATATGCCATACCGTCAACACCGCATTCAATATAATGTCTGACGATACCCATATTAAAGTTTTCCACCATATCGATCAGTTTGAACAGACGCAGATCTTCATCTGCCATATCGAACATCAGATTCTGATAGCCGCGCAGGTCCGACAACTGTAAGAAGGTATGACCGTGACGCAGGCAGCCGATATGTACCCGATCCGAATGCAATTGGATTTCTTTCTTCGCTGCATCCCAATCGATCGGTCCGATACCGGTGCAGATATCCGGATTTGGCGGAATATAGGTATCAAGTGCCGACCAATCGGCAAACGGATGTCCCGTTACCGTACCGGTCAGGCCGTTCATCGGTGTGTTCCACTCGCAGCCGAAATCATCGATATACGGAACACCTTTGGTCTGGATCGGCACATATTCCGGTTTATACGGCAGCTTCGGTGCCTTAAAATCCGGAAACAGCAGCTTATGATCCTCCATCAGCCCAAACAGCTCATCCTGGGGATAGTTTTCATAGCAGGCAGCATTGACCGCAAAAGTCATCGGAATATACTCCGGATACTCAAAACGCACGGTACGCAGATAGTTTTCCTTTTGATTCATCATAATCCTTCCCCTTTTCTATTCTCCGATCTTACAAACATCAAAATGCAGCGCTCTGAACTTTGGCTCAAGGCATACATCCTGATGCAGATGACCGAAATACCAACGCTTATATTTTACTTCATACATTATCCAATCCAAAAATCCGTTGAGTTCCGCTTCCATTGCATACGGGTGTTTCCCCATGCGCAGTAAAATCTCACGCGGTGCGGTATGTGTCACGATGCAATCCACATCATATCCGTACCTTTCCAGATTCTTTGATGCATTGTCATATGCGGCATTGTCCGGCAGCTCTCTGCCATCTTCCTTTGAAAACGCATCCCCGCTGTACGCACCGCCCATGACAAAAATTCTTTTCCCGTCAATGTCGTAAATCTCACCGCGCATCAAATGAAAGACATTCTTTCTGACTTGATGGACCATACCGCCACACCAGGATGTGATCGGAAGTTCTGCTAACCGATCGAAGTTTTCATGGTTGCCGTCACAAAAGCAAACGGTATACGATCTTTGCTCAAGCTGATCCAATACCTGTTCTCCTGCTTTTGAATTGAGGTAACCGAAATCGCCGCAGACCATCACCGTATCATACGGTTGTGGCGAAACCATCTGCTCGATCAAAGCAAATCGCCCCGGCTCATTATGGGTATCACCGGTCAGATACAACATTCCCCTCACCGTCCTTTCCTTCATTATAATCCATAACACAGGACAAGTCAATCCTGTTGCAAATATTCCCCGACCATGCTATAATAGAAGAAAAAACGAAAGGATACATCATATGAAAACCGTTACACTTGGAAAAACCGGTTTACAGATCGCACCGATCGGCTTCGGCGGCATCCCGATCCAGCGTATCACCGCTGAAGAAACCGTTAAATTATTTGATCTGATGATCGAAAAAGGCATCAACTATCTTGACACCGCACGCGGATACACCGTCAGCGAGAGCTATATCGGTGAGGCAATCAAAGGCCGCAGAGACAAATTCGTTCTTGCAACCAAGAGTATGTCCCGCGACTACGAGGGTATGAAGCGCGATATCGGCATCAGCTTAAACAATCTGCAGACAAACTACATCGATCTTTATCAGGTACACAATCCGAACATGGAACAGCTTGAAGCCGTCTGTGCCGAAGGCGGTGCATTATCCGCTTTACTGGAAGCAAAAGAAAACGGCCTAATCGGACACATCGGTATTACCGCACATTCTCTGGCTGTATTTGAAAAAGCACTCGACCTGCCGTGGGTGGAAACCATCATGTTCCCGTACAATATCGTTGAAACCCAAGGAAGAGAGCTGATCGCACGCTGCTTACAGCAGAATATCGGTTTTATTGCGATGAAACCGCTTGCAGGCGGTGCAATCGAGGATGGCAGCATCGCTATGCGTTATCTGCTTGCAGACCCGGCAGTTTCGGTTATCATTCCGGGTATGCAGTCTGCGGCTGAGGTCGAGCAGAACGTTGCCGCTGCTGAAAACAATGCACCGTTATCTGCGGATGAGATTGCAAAGATCGAAGAAATCCGTGCTTCTTTAGACCACAATTTCTGCCGTCGCTGCAACTACTGTGCGCCGTGTACCGTTGGCATCAACATTCCGAGTGTCTTTTTATTTGCCGGATATTTAGAGCGCTACGGTCTGGAAGATTGGGCAAAAGACCGCTACAATTCCATGCCGGTGACCGCAAGTGCCTGTATCGAATGCGGTGTTTGCGAGACCCGCTGCCCGTATGAACTTCCGATTCGAAAAATGTTGAAAACTGCTGCCGAAGAATTCGGCAAATAAAAAAAGGCGTGGGAAACCACGCCTTTAATACTTTCCGTCACAATCAAACAGTTCCTTTGTCGCCTCAAAAAAAGCCTTCACGATCAATCCGTGACCGGCTTCGGTCGGATGGATGCCGTCCCAAATCCAATAGCTATGCTCTCTGATCTGAAATGCATCGTCAACCACATGCTGCAGTTCTATAAAGATCGCACCGTATTTATCGGCCAAGGCACGCACGCCGCTTTGGATTCCCTGCAATCTTGCAATACCGCACTGTACGGACTGCTCCTGCTGTTTTTCAACAGGATATCCGTGGAACGGTTCAAAAATCACAAGTTTTATATTCGGACAGGATTCTTTGGTCATGCAAAGCAGTTTTTCATAACGCTGCAAAACGCCGCTGACATCAACAGAACCTTTTTCCTGTGGCAATGCAGAAAAGCTGTCATTGGTACCGCAGAGCAGACAAAGCACATCCGGCTGATGCTGCAAAGTATCCTCTTCCCAACGTGCCAACAGCGTATCGGTGCGATCACCGCTGACACCGCGGTTGATAAATGTATAATCTCTTTCCGGATAGCGTGAACCGAGAAGGCTCACGATCGGATAAACGTACGAATGACCGATCTGATGGTTTTTATCCCATTCCTGACTTTTCTCTTTATAGCGATTACCGTCGGTAATGGAATCGCCTTGAAACAGTATTTTCATATGTTCGCTCCTTACATTAAGCCTCTGTAATATCCTTGCAGGAAATATATCGGCTGATTTCCGTCATAGCATGACCAGTCAATTTTTTGATATGTTCTTTCTAACAGATCGAACACTTTGGGATTTTGTGCTCTTCCCGGAACCAATTTGGTAATGATTGCAATCTGCAGACCGTCTTGCAAAGCATAATAAGTATCAATTTCCGAAAGGTCCGTCATTACCGCAAGTACGGCATTAGCATAGCCGAAATTTTGAAAAGCGAATGACGGCACCAAATTTCGTTCTCTAAAAGAATTGTGCAGCATAGGTTTATCATTACATGCATTGATCTTAGTCCATATCACATCAACCAAGTCTTGTGCATAGTCCGCGACCGTATTCATGACACCGAGATAGCGTTCTTTCCATCCTTCATCCGGATCAACCTCATAGCATAGCAGCAAAGCAGACTGCATCTGTTGTAAGGCGTACATCGCATAATATCTACCCATTGGGAGCAGCTTCTGAAAGGCTTCTTCACGAATCCCCTGATATAGGTTAAACCAATGAAGATCATGTGTAACCTCATAAGCCAGAAGATAGAGCATCGGCAAACGGCAATATTCATGATTTCCCAAACCGGGTCCCCAAAACGTACCGACCAAAGACTTTTCACCTCGGTCATTGAGCATGTTATAACCGGTTTCAGGCACTATGTTTTTCTCGGCACGCCGTGCAATTGAAACACAGATATCAGCAATAACATTTTGTTCATCGGCAGTACAAATTGCAGAGTTCCAATATCGATGTACCGCAAATAAAAACATTGTATACTGATCTAAAGAAGAATCCGGATAATGGGTTTTACAATCTTCAAGAGC
>JBGUUN010000433.1:0-2182 GCA_045133555.1 Oscillospiraceae bacterium | reverse complement strand
ATGTAGGGGCCGGCGCCTTCGACGGCCCGACGATTCCCAACGGCCCGCAATTTCCGGACAAAAAAGGTGGGCCTGCCGTTTGGCAGGCCCGTTAGGAAGGAGCTATATACTTATTACAGATAATGAGCAATTTTATACAGCTCCCGAGGTACGATATAGCATCATCCCTCAAGAACAATTTCATTATAGCACAAGGTTTCTAAAAAATCAAGGCTTTTTAGAAAGTTTTTTTGTTAATTTCCGAAAACCTTTTGTTTTTTTATACAGTTTATCAAACCCTAAAAATCAAGTTCCGCAAACATAATGAAAAAACAGACAGAGGACAGTTTCCTGTCCTCTGTTTTGTGCAAATGCAATGGGCACTCACATTTCACTTTTTAAGCAGACCCTGCGATTATTTGACTAAGGTCATCTCGCCGAAGAACTGCGGACGGTGGAAGCTCGGATACGGCCAGTCGATCGGCTGCCAGCTGCCGTAGTGGCGCTGTGCGGTATCGTCGCCGCATTTGAAGCAGTTAGCACGGATCACGGTACCCTCTTTGTACTCGATCTTGCCGAACAGTTTGTCTAAAACTTCCAGAGAGATGAATAACTCCCAGCCCCAGTTGTTCTCGTCACGGCATACTTTCGGGGTCGGCATAGCTGCACCCAGCTCGTCGATGAACGGACGGTCGGTGTTGGTGCCGAACTGCGCTAAAACACAGCCGTTCGGGTTGATCTCGTAGTTGATGTAGATCTCCGGACGGGTAACGTCGAATGCTGCGAAGAACTCCAGGCAGCTGTCACGGCAAACCGAGGAATTCGGTACGGTGTAGGTTGCACGCGGATCGCTCTCGACACAGTTTGCTTTGACGTAGAAGCCCTCACCCTCAACGAATGCTACCTTGAAGGTAACCTCCGGACGGTATTCACAGTTCCAGCTGTAAGTTTTTACTTCCAGCGCATCGATCTCAGCCCAATTTACTAAGCCGGATACCATCTTGATTGCGTATTTTTCCATAATAAATCTCCTTTATTCTTTCTCCAATGCGACGATCGCATCGGTAATAAACTGATCCGGAGTGATCTTCCACTCCTCTACTCTCTCAAGACCCAGGCGTCTTGCCTGTGCCGCAAATCGCTGAATGCGTGCCGCACGCTCGGCCTTATCGCCGTACTCTAAAACGATGCCCGCATACCAGATCGGCATCACCGCCGTTTTGACACGGAAGGTCAAGCTTTCATCCCCTTTGACCGCAGCCAGAGCTTGCTTAGCAAGTTCGTTGTATCTTGCATAATGTGCCTCGTCCATCCAACTGTCTTTGGCATCCAGCGGCCCGCCGAAGATGGATAACTCACCGCCTGCCTGCTCCATCGCATCATGTACCTCCTCGATGTAGGTCATGATCGGCGCAGCAGCCGCACCGTAGTAGCCCTCGCAGAATTCGCGGATCACCGCTTTCGCATCCACATTCGGCTCCCACATACATTTCGCCAGCAGATAGCCGCGCAATGCGGAAAACTCGCCCTCATACTCACGGTTGGACTGGGAGAACAGCATCTTGACGTTATGCTCGACAAAGAAGCGGATGTTCTGCGGGATCACACGCAGATTCGGGAACGGCGAAACCAAGTTTCTAAACTGGATGCAGTAGTCCCACAGCGAGATATTATCGCAGATCTGCTCCCAAGCCAGCAGCTCCTCTTTCGAGCCGAGGCTTCTCTCATCGGTCTCGATCGGTGCACCGCGGTTTGCCTCGATGTTGCACAGCATGATATGCACATTCTTTGCCGGACGGATGGTTTTCGGCGGCTTTCTGGTGTACCAGTAAGCCAAAGTCGAAATGATCTTATCCGGGAACTGCTCTGCGACCTTATTGACAAAGTTTAAGACCGAACCCATCGGCGTGCCCTCTGCCTCATCGATCGCACGGCATTTCTCACAGCGGCAATATGCGTTATTGTCGTTCTGCGATACCGACCAGAAGCGGCATTCCGGCTTTTCTTCCATATATTTCCGCAGGTTATTTACCATGATGTCAAACACTTCCGGATTGGACAGACAAGGCTCGGCATTCTTACCGACACGCTTGCCCTCATACAATGCGAAATACTCCGGATGTTTATCAAAGTACTCCTCTGCCGGCATCAGGGTATTGAACGAATGACACCAGAAGCCCCATACGGCATCTTTCGCACCGGA
>JBGUUN010000432.1:0-7412 GCA_045133555.1 Oscillospiraceae bacterium | reverse complement strand
GCATCGGTTCCGGTACCGCTTTCCAATACGGGCTCGAGCACTGTTATTATCGCAGCGGCACGGTACAGTGTTCCAAAACAATAGGCGGAAGTGATACAACAGACAGAGGTATCGGCGTGAAGACCGTTACCGGTATCGGCATCGGTGTGACAGAGGACGCCAATCCTTCCGGCGTAGCACAGCCGCTGTCAGCGTCTGAGTTAAACACTCAGTCAAAATTCAAGAACTGGGACTTCAATACGATCTGGGAAATGGGTGATGATCATCCCGAGCTCGCTGTCGTTTGTGCACCGGCGACCTTTGACGCGAACGGCGGCTCCGGCACGATGAGCCCCTACCTCGTGCCTGCGTTCGGCGGCAACCTGCCCGGCTGCGGCTTCAGCCGTTCCGGTTATGCGTTCCTCGGCTGGAACACCGCGTCCGATGCGTCCGGAACGTTTTACCGGGACAAAACATATGTGGACGGTCTGTCGCCGCTTACACTCTACGCCGTGTGGGGCGTCAGGCAGAACGTCGGCTATGTCGACCTCAGCGGCAAGACGCAGACAGCTGAAAATTGCATCGGTCTGCATGATAAGCTGGTCACACTGGAAAGCGGCTGGTACTTCGTCGACGGAAGCGTGAATTATAACAAGCGCATCGAGATCAACGGCGACGTGAACCTCATCCTGAAGGACGGCTCGTCGCTCACCAACAAGCACGGTATCCATGTTCCCACCGACAGCACGCTGACTGTCTGGGGACAGGAAAGCAGATATCAGATACCCGGCTTCGATTACACCACACAGGGCACCGGTCAGATCATGGCAAAGAACGGCGACTCCACCCGGAATGATGAGAACGCGGCGATCGGAAGCAACGTCGGCGAGGCGCCCGGCGCGATCAGGATCAACGGCGGCGTCATCACCGCGAGCGCGGCAGGCGGCGCGGCGATCGGCGGCGCAAAAGGGGAGAGCGGCAATTTTGTCACCTTGAGCAACTGCTGTGTGACAGCCTCCTGTTCCGGCTTCGGTTCCGCAGCGATCGGCGGCGGTAAAGGCGGAGACGGCGGCTCGGTTTTCATCAAAAACGCATGGGTCAAAGCGACAGGCGAACTGTCTGTGCGTAAGATCGGCGGATACCAGAAGTCTTTCAGCAGCTCCGCTATCGGTGCGGGCGTTCCGGATAATGATGAAGACGGCAGCTTTGAAGAGCTCTATGGCGTCAATATCGGCATCGAGGATTCCTATGTCCGCGCCGAGGCAGGTCATTTGGAGGAATTTGCCACCGTTGACGCGCGCGCGATAGGCTCCAGCCTGCTCAACGATTATGACATCCATCGGATCAGCTCGCTTTCGGGCGTCATGTGTGAAGTGGACGGCGTGCCTGTGGAGTACGAGCGGATCCCGTACTTCTGCACCAGGCACAGCGTGGATATCAAACCCTGCACCAAACACGTGGGACGTCAGGATGATTATCACAGGTGCCGCTACTGCAACGCTGATTTCGAGTATCAGGCAGTGGTCCTTGTCTGCGATTACAATTACACCGACAGCCCTGCTCCGTTCTCGTATGCCGCAAACGATAAGATTTCCTTCAAGGTCTCTGACAAGATCGCGGTTCCCGAGGGGGCTTACTTCAAAGGCTGGAATACAGCAAAAGACGGTTCCGGTACGATGTATGCTCTCGGTGATACGATCACTGTCGATGGTAAAACGTCCCTGTACGCTCAGTGGGGAGGCACAAAGCCGGTCGTCTATGCGGATGAAAACGGTCTTGAACAAACCGTGACCGCAAACGTTCTGTCTGAACAAGACGCCGTCCTCTCCGACGGTTGGTATATCGCCGAGGGTGCACTGACCTATAACAGCCGGCTTGCGGTGAGCGGCGATGTGAAGCTGATCCTCGCCGACGACTGTAAATTGACCGCGAACGTCGGTATCGGCGTACCCGAGGGCAGCAGCCTGACGATCTACGGTCAGACCGGGCTGTATGATGTTCCCGATGAAACGGTTCAAACCTTCGGCACCGGCGTGCTTTATGCCAAAACAAGCGGCAGCAGTCACGCTGCTGCGATCGGCGGCAATGAGAGATCCGCCGCGGGAACCGTCACGATCAACGGCGGTGTTGTCACGGCACAAGGCAGATTCGGCGCAGGTATCGGCTCCGGCGACGTCGGAACCTGCGGTACCGTCAACATCCACAACGGCTGTGTGACCGCGACCGGCGACCGCGGTTCAGCGGGTATCGGCGGCGGCGGATATGCCGGCGGCGGTACCGTCAACATCACCGGCGGTTATGTCAAGGCGACCGGCAGCATCTACAGCGACACCCGCCAGGCAGTTCCCGGCATCGGCTCCGGCAGACCGAGAGCCAACGGCTCACAGCCGCTCTCACCCGGTACGGTGACCATCACCGGCGGTACCGTGATCGCATCAGCCGGCATCGCTCCCGAAGGCGGAACCGGCGCGATGGCGATCGGCGTGAACCTTGCCGATGAAGCTCAGATGACAGAAGATTCGCTGACGATCGGCGATCAGATGCGCGTGACAGCCGGCGGCTCTGCGGATGCTTCCGCAGTCAGCCTGTATGCGGATCGCGTCACCGCCTGCCGCGGACAGTATGCCCGGATCGAAGTCTGTAGGGAGCATGCTGTTACAGAGAATGACCATATTCACTGCGCTTACTGCGGCAAGGAACTGCCTGTTGATGTCAAGTTATACGGCGACGCCAACCTCGACGGCAGCGTCACGATTTCTGATGTCACTGAGATCCAGAAATATCTTGCCGAGCTGGCAGACTTTTCTGATCAGCAGCTTCTTTTAGCGGATACCAACGGCGACGGCTTGGTAGACATCACCGACGCTACCCACCTGCAAAAGTATCTCGCGGAATATGACGTGGTTTTGGGAAAGCAAACCGCGTAAAAAATAAATCTTATTTGAGAACCCCGGCGAGCGCCACGCGTTTGTCCGTGGTTCTCTTTGGTTTTTCCGTCATTGCCAAGAACATACGATTGGAAATTGTTATATACGTATAAGGGTTTATTATTCTCTCTTGCAGACTTCGTCAAGCGATAGGCTCGCAAAGATGGTTCTTAGACATGATGCAGCGCTAAAGGCAACACTGAATGATAGCGAAACGGCAGCTCTGAAAATCAGGGCTGCATATTGTTTTTTGTTTTCGACTATGATATAATTATTTTGAAACTGGGAAGACGAGGGATTAATAATGGCCAATGTAAATAATAATTCAAATAAAAACGATACCCCTAATAAAATGAATTCATACGAAAGAATTCTCAGACTGCTTGAATATTTGAAACGAAACACCCATAGCGGTAAGACTGCCAGTTTTAATTCCATTAAAGAAGAATGCGATGAGAATTCTAAAGAAGGAAAATATGATATTACAGGAAGTGAAAAAACCTTTCGTGAGATGATTCGTGCAATGGACAATGTGCTAAACGATGATAGACAATTGTCCGACAGGCGCATCGTTTATGGTAACCCCAACGAGCCTTGCGAGGGGCAGAAGATGACAAATATCTTCTACCAGGCACCGCTTTCGGAAGAGGACGTATTTTTGCTGGAACAGGGTGTGTTTTCGGTTCCTGATCTGAGTCGAGCGGAAGCTGACCGGCTGCTCGATAAAATTGACGATATCGCGGGCGCGGTCACAGGCACCGGCCGCAAAAACATAATCCAAAAGACCCGGGAACCCGTACTGCAGGATAACAAAGCGATTGACGATAACTTGAAAAAAATCAAAAAGGCAATTATAGATGAGAAAAGAATACGCTTTTCCTTTAACGGCTACGGTGCAGACAAAAAGTTGGAAGCGGTTGGAAGTTATGTTGTCAGCCCGTATTATATAGCCGCATATTCGGGAAGGTTTTATTTGATTGGAGCCGCTGACGGTTATGCTTCCTATTCTATATGGCGCATTGATTTAATGACCGACGTCTCCGTTGATGAGTCTTTAATGGTTCCGCTTCAAAATATTGTAAACCTCCGTGACGAGCTTGCGCTCAGCGGAGGGATCGAAGGCTTTTTACAACAGCATATTCACATGTCATTTGATGCGCCTGAGAAGATAACGCTCAAAATCAAGCGCGTAAGACAAATAGCCGATTTCACCTTTTTGCATGACTGGTTCGGAGATTGCTTTGAAATCAAAGAGAGTGAGCCGCAGAATGACGGTTATGACATTGTCGCAGTAAGATGCAGTCCGTTCGGTCTCGTGAACTGGGCGCTCCAGTACTCAGACAGGGTAGAGGTGCTTTCACCGCCAAGCGTGAGAGAGGCAGTCGTTGAAAAAATAAAAAATTTGCAAAAAAAATATCTGATTTCCGAATAATTACCTGTTTAGAGGGAGAATTCTCCCACAGGCATGTGTATAATTATCTTGTAAGCAAAAAAACTATTACTTTTACAGGAGGTAATTTTGAAAGTTGAGAACATCAAAAACTTGCTTGCTCAGTCGGAGCCGCATAAGTACAATTTTGAGTATGAGTGCGGAATAGATGATTATGCAAATTTGCCGCCGGTTGAACGCTGGATCACTTACATTGCGGCTGATGCTGAACCAAAGAAAGGGTATTTTCCCGATGCAACCATCAATTTTGCAAGTGAAGCAAAGAAAAACTATTCCGGGCTTGCCGATTGTGACGGTTCGGGAATCAAAGGAAACAACGCATTGATTCATGCAATTTATAAAACCCTTTTTTCGTGGGAAAAGGGAAAAGATACTTTCGGGATGGTCAGTGAGTTTCAATCTTTTTTCGGCGGAGAAACGATGAATTCACTGTTTTTTCCAATGGTTGATCATGCGGGTGCCGCAATCAATCAAATACCGAAGATGCCGAAGATGACACGATTCAGCAGAAATCATCTGATGGATTACTTCGTCCAGCAAGAAACGCACGATAAATTTCTTGCGGTATTGCAGAATACCTACGGTTTGATCGATTATATCAACAGCTATCACACGATCGGGAACTTCACGCTTGTTCCGGCAAAGTTTAACGCCTTTCGGGGTATAAAGTGCGGAATACGTGATTACTGGGATGAATCCCTGAAGTATTTAAAGGAAAACGGCTTTAGCGAAGTTGGTTTTGATAAAGATGAATTCACCAAATACGTCAATTTCTTTTTCCTGTGGGACTACATCGGAGAAAACGGCGAACCAAAAGACCTGAATCCCAAATATTTCCTGCGGCAGACAACCGGATATATTTATCGTCGCGGCGTGTTTATGATTGCCATGCTCAAACTGCAAAAACTGCTCGGAGAAAGAGGTTACAACGAGCTCCGCAACAGTGTTTTCTGTAAATCCGACTGGTTTTACAGCGGTTATTCCGATGTGACAGACATGCTGAAATCAAAGATTTCGTGCAATACCGAAGCCGAAGAGATCCTAAAAAAATGCCTTAATGAAATTAACGTAATATGTTGAATAATAGAGTCAGAGATCGGTTTTCTTGCCGGTCTCTTTTCGTTAGCTAAAAGGAGGATGACGAATGAACACTGTTTTTTCAGGAAACGCCCATGACCTTTCAAAATTGTTTGAAACACCCGGCTATCGCTTGTTCCTGTTTACGCAAGGCGGTGAAAACGAGTATCGCGTCAATCTGGGCATGAACAGGATTATGAAAGTTAGAAGTGCGGCATTATTGCTGATCCCGGAAAACGGCGGGAATCCCCGCATGGAAATGCTAAAGGCGCCCGAAGAAAAACCATCCGTCAGTGTCGCCGGTGAATTGAAACGGATGGGCATCAAGCATAAGGTGATCGCCGACTATAATAAGAAGCTCAAATGGAAGTTGTTTCCCGCATGGGAAAACGCGTTGCGAAGCAGTTGGATCATTGTTTCCGAAGCAGGATACGCACTGCAGTACGTTGGTTGGCTTGACGGCGTATTTGTTCAATTCGAGATGCATCTTGCGGAGAAGAATCAACTTGTGATTGGCTCGCACGATATCGAGTCGATCTATCTGATCAATGTCGATACTAATGTGATGCAAAAAGCAGAAACTTATATCACAAAGGTGTTGGAAAGTCCCTGCAGCATACTGGAAACGGAATTTGCGGACGCGGTCAAAGCAGCGAACTTGTGGGAAATGCGACCGTATATTGAGCTGCATGAAAGAGATTGAGCCGGGAGGGTAGACGATGGTATATTGCATGTCGGATATCCACGGCAACTATCAGGATTATAAATTCCTGCCAGAAAAGCCGCTGTCAGACTACGCAACGGACGACTTCCTCTGGGGAAAAACCGACTATGAGACGGTCTATTATCCGGATAAATACCTTGTGACAGGTCACACACCGACGCGTGAAATCCGCTTCATGATTGACGGAAATATGGCGGACAAGATTTTTATCCGCAACAATCATATAGCGCTTGACTGCGGTTCGGGAATTGGTGGTACACTCGGCATGATCTGTCTTGATACATTTGAAGAGTGGTATGCATAATTTCGCTGATGATGCCCACAGATAAAAAATTATGTTTGTAAAGTAATAATCAATTTCCTCCTTTACAAGCTAAACGATTGCTTTTGACGAAATAAACGATAATAATTGAATATAGCAAAACAATCCCCGCATAAGAGGTCAATATATGCCTCCCAGCGGGGATTTACGTTTTCCAATATATTTAAATCGGTTAGAAATGCGTTAGAAACGCCGTGCAGAAATATGTTAGAAAAACAGTGATAAAACAACCATCAGTCAATCAATCGCGCTGCATTTTTCGGCCCTCAAAATACTCATGAGGGGTCGGTTTATAATCTTTCGTATGGTACTTTTCATACTTGGAGGATTTTTCTTCTGCTATGATTTCATGTTCGTCCGAATCCTCGATAGGTTCGGCTGAAATCGAGTCACACAGAATCTTTTCCAAATGCTCAAATTCGGAGTGTTCCCCAAAGCAGCAGAGGACAAAAGCGTTGCGGACATAACCAGCGCTTGCTGCCATTAGCTCATAATCAAAGTAATATCCATAGTGTTCAGCAAACAGCGCAATCAGCATAACAACGGTTCTGGTGTTTCCCTCTCTGAATGGATGTGCCTGCCATATGGCAGGGAAAAGCCGAGCGACGGATTTTGCAAAATCGTCATGTGATAGATTCGCCCAATCAATTGCATTGATCTTCTTCCAAGCGGCTTTCAAATCTCTATCAATGTCTCCCCAATTGGAATACCAAACGCTTTTTCCGGCAAGCAGCGGTTCGCGTTTTTGAACATTGATGATTCGATACTCACCTGCCCAGTCATACACATCACCGAAAATCGTTTTGTGGATCGTGCAGACTCCGTTTGCAGAGAAATCGGAGAAACCGCTGTCCATCAAGCCCATCATGCTGATGCTGGCAAATTCGGATTCAGCCTTGTCCAACTCGGCTTCATCCTTAATGCCTAACTTGT
>JBGUUN010000431.1:0-2293 GCA_045133555.1 Oscillospiraceae bacterium | reverse complement strand
TCATCCAGCGCTGCATCACACCGGCTTCGGTGCGGCTTTCATTCCAGCCTTGGCCGCCCGACACCACGCAGATCGCATCCGGATGCTCTTCCATATATGCCACTGCGGTCTGCAGCCGATAACGCAGCATACGGCTTGGCACTTCATCGTTTACCTTACATCCAAGCACGATGATCGGAAGGTCATGCTGTTTTGGGGTACGGTTTGCCTGATGCACCATTAAGACCGTAAAGGTCAAAGCGACCAGAACGATCACCGCAAGGAGCGCAGAAATGCCCCAGAGCAGGATCTTACCACCCAATGAATGCTGCAGTGCGGCTACGGCTTTTTTTACCAGATCAAAGCGCAGGCTGCAAAATGCAAGCATAACACTTGCGGCAAAGCCCGGCACCGATCCCATATTGACCACGCCGGCAAAAAAGACGGTCACAAACCAGACCGCCATCAAGGTAAATATCCCAAACGGGATAAAACGGATCCATTCGTGCTGCATAGTACACCTCATTTTCTGTTGTTTTCGTTTTTTCTATTATACCGCATCGTGCTGCAAAAGAAAAGAGGAAAATCCCCATTTTGGAATTTTCCTCTGAATATTTTTACGATTCGCTGTGTATCCCCTGTCGGATGCTTCCGCATAAAGGCTCTCCCCATGGGAGAGCTGTCAGCAAAGCTGACTGAGAGGGCATTATTTTCCGGAAAGCACCCTCTCCGTCAGAGTTACCGTAGGTAATCTCTTGCCACCATCACCCAAAGGGAGAGGCTTAAGGTGATTTTGGAAAAACGGTTACGATTCGCTGTTTTCTTCCCAGTTCAAGCTGCGGCTGACCGCTTTATGCCAGCCGGAGAGATATTTTTTCGCTTTTTCCGGATCCATCTGCGGCTCAAACTGTTTGCCCGCACCGCGCTTTTGGGTGATCTCATCGGTATTTTTCCAGAATTTTACCGCAAGACCTGCCAGATATGCCGCACCGAGTGCGGTGGTTTCCAGAATATGCGGACGGTTGACCGGTTTTGCGTTGATATCCGCCTGGAACTGCATCAGCAGATCATTGGCGGAAGCACCGCCATCGACATTGAGTGCATCGAGTTCGATACCGGTTTCATGGGTCATGGTGGTCAGAACGTCATTGACCTGATATGCGATGGCTTCGAGTGCCGCACGGATGATATGGTTACGGTTGGCACCGCGGGTAAGTCCGACGATGGTGCCGCGTGCGTACATATCCCAATACGGTGCACCGAGTCCGGTAAACGCCGGAACGATATAGACACCGCCGTTATCCGTCACCTTGCCTGCAAAATACTCGGTATCTGCAGACTCATCTACAAGTCCAAGCTGATCGCGCAGCCATTGGATCAATGCACCGCCGACAAAGATCGAGCCTTCGAGTGCATACTGCACCTTACCGTCACGGGAGATGGCAACGGTGGTAAGCAGACCGTTTTCCGAGCGGAATGCGGTCTCGCCGGTATTCATCAGAAGGAAACAACCGGTGCCGTAGGTGTTTTTTGCCTGACCTTTTTCAAAGCAGGTCTGACCGAACAATGCCGCCTGCTGATCGCCTGCCGCACCCGCGATCGGGATCATGCTGTCACCAAGCAGCGTCGCACCGTAGATCTCGCTGCAGGATACGACCTTCGGCAGCATCTGCATCGGGATATGAAACTCCTTGCAGATCTCCTCATCCCAGCAAAGATCATGGATATTATACAGCATGGTACGGGATGCGTTGGTGGCATCGGTAACGTGTACCCTACCATCGGTGAGTTTCCAGATCAGCCAGCAATCCACGGTGCCAAACAGCAGATCGCCGTTTTGTGCCATTTGCATCGCATCCGGGATATGCTCTAAAATCCAGCGCAGCTTGGTGCCGGAGAAGTAAGCATCGATCAAAAGGCCTGTCTTATCCTTGATCTGATCGGCAAAGCCTTTGGCTTTGAGCTGCTCACAGTAATCCGCAGTACGGCGGCACTGCCATACGATCGCCGGTGCGATCGGACGTCCGGTATGTTTATCCCACACGATGGTGGTTTCGCGCTGGTTGGTGATACCGATGGCAGCGATCTCGGATGCCTCGATACCGGTTTTAGCAATGACTTCGGACATGACCGATGCGGCGGATGCGTAGATCTCCATAGCATCCTGCTCGACCCAACCCGGTTTCGGAAAATACTGGGTGATCTCACGCTGTGCGGTACCGATGATATTCTGATCTTTATCAAACAAAATCGCACGGGTGGATGTCGTTCCCTGATCCAAAGCGAGAATATACTTTTTCATTTGATCTCCTTA
>JBGUUN010000430.1:0-2065 GCA_045133555.1 Oscillospiraceae bacterium | reverse complement strand
ATTGTAGGGGAGGATAGCATCCTCCCGCAAATGAATGCAATACTATCCTGCTTGCGGTATGGCACTTATTATTCGAAAAAACTTGACATTTTCATCAAGTTGTGTTATAATTCGATTAGTAGCAAGTGGCTACTTGCAGAAACGAAGTAGCTGTTCGAAAATCAAAGAAAAGAGGGGATTTTATGCAGACCACACAGGCGTATGCACTTTTGTTGATGGCACAGGAGCAGATCGAGAAGCTCGAAGCGGGTGAGGAGTTCACCGTATCCGACCTGTTTTACGGTTATGAATGGAAACGCATCCAGCGTAATGTCAAAGCGACCTTAGGTTCGCTGTTTTATCTGACTGCGATGAAGGATGACCGCCTTGAGATCATTGAAGAAAAGAGCGCTAAAAATCAGCAGCGTTACAGACGTGTCTGATCGCTGATGCGATTTTTGGCAAGGAGGGAATGCCATTGAATTCATCCACCTATCTGCTGTTCATCATGCTGATTTTGATCGCGTATATGACCATGAAAAGACGGAAAGCGGCAGCCGTGAGAAATATGCTGCAAAACAAAAGCGAGAAGGAGAAAACGCAAATGGTCGAACTTGCAAAGAAATTTATCGGAAAAGAATGTATCGTCTATTCCTTTGACAGCGCACGTCAGTTTGTCGGTGTGATCACCGAGGTCACCGACCGTGCTTTGCTGTTAGAGAATAAAACCGGATCGGAAGCGATCAATCTGGATTATGTGATCCGCATCAGAGAGTATCCGAAAAATAAAAACGGCAAAAAGAAATCGGTCGTAGTGGATTGATGCCCCTAATCCCCCTGCTGTTGTCTGTACTTGACGACGGTGGGGGGATTTGTTATGATAGAAAAAAGTATCAAACATCAAATCAAATGTAAACGGGTACAGGATATTGGTATCCAAAACCTGTTATGATAAAAATAAAAAGGGGGATTTTCTATGCTTACTGTCATTCCTATGCCGCGTAAAGTGACAGAACTGGAAGGTAAAGTTGCCTTCTCCGAAAAAACCGCACTCTGCGGTGCATTTTCCGAGAATTTCGATCTCATCAGATCCATGCTGCCGAAAGCAGTCACCGCAGGGGAGAATAAACTCGAATTCACCTGCGACGAAGCAATGCCGAAAGAAGGCTATAAAATCAGCTGCAAAGACGGTGATATCATCGCATCCGCTTCCACCGATACCGGCGCATTTTATGCCGCTATGACCCTGATCCAGCTTGCCTGCGATACCGATTTCATCCCGGCCGTTGAGATCGAGGACGCACCGCGCTATGAACACCGCGGCTTTATGCTCGACTGCTGCCGCCATTTCTTTGGCGTCGAGAAGATCAAACAGCTGTTAGATTATATGGCGAGAGTCAAGATGAACGTGTTCCATTGGCATCTGACCGAGGATCAGGGCTGGCGCATCGAGATCAAAAAGTACCCGCTTTTGACCACCAAAGGCACCGTGCGTAAATCCACTCCGATCTGGGCGTGGGGCTATGACGAAGGCACCGAGCTGCATGACGATGTGCCGTACGGCGAGGGAATGTTCTTCTCGCAGGAGCAGATCAAGGATGTTGTTGCATATGCTGCCGCACGTAAGATCATGGTCATCCCGGAGGTGGATATGCCGGGTCATCTGGTCGCTGCGATCGCTTGCTATCCGGAGCTGTCCTGCACCGGTGAGGAGGTCGAAGTATCCGACCGTTGGGGCGTTCGTGAGATCATCGGCTGCTGCGGTAAAGAGAATATCTATAACTTCGTAAAAAACGTCATTGACGAGATGTGCGAGCTGTTCCCGGCACCGTTCTTCCATATCGGCGGCGACGAAGTGCCGAAAGATCGCTGGAAAGTCTGCCCGCATTGCCAGGCGAAGATCAAAGAATTGGGACTGCGTGACGAGGAAGCATTGCAGAGCCACTTCAATAACGTCATCTCCGCATACTTGAAAGGCAAGGGCAAAAAGACCCTCGGCTGGAATGAGATCTTAGACGGCGATAACTTAAATCCGGATATCATCCCGCAGTGGTGGATCGAGCGTAAGGATAATGTCAACGAGCCG
>JBGUUN010000429.1:0-1580 GCA_045133555.1 Oscillospiraceae bacterium | reverse complement strand
GAGGGTGCCGCCCGTGCATAAAATCAGCGGTCATCTGCCGATCACGGACTGCAAGACGGCGTTGCGCACGGTATTGTTTGCCTGCGGAATGACGCTGGATGTCAGCCGGACGCCGCATCCGCGCGTGCGGTACATCAATGTCACCTATCCGACGACGGAAATGGAGATCACGGAAACGCTGGTCGGAGAATCGGTGACCGAGGAAAGCCCGGTCGCGCGGGTTGAAGTGAAAACGCGGGTATATATCAATCCAGATGATGATCCTGACTATCCTGCACCGTCGATACAGTATTGCTCGCACAAAGAATACGGGAAAGGATACAAACCAGTCATAATCATACCGAATCAGCCGTCACTGGTCAGCCAAAGGGCATCAATCAATGCAGTTATGCCGGGATCGACCGCAAACAGAATCCTTTGGGACGCAACAAGGTATTATATGTATTCTGACGGTCTGGGCGGGACGTACAACTCCAACGACTGGGCGGTACAGCTTTGGGCGTGGGCGGTGCGTGAGTCAACTGCATCCGCGTATATGCAAGATGCTGTCGGTGCTGTGATCCAATACGATAACACGATGATTGCGTCGGGATACGGGGCGGACATCGCGGAGCGGTGCTTACGTTGGTATCAGCGCGGACAGACGCTGGATGTCGGGATCGTTGCTGATATCAAGCTGGGACAAAATATCACGGTGGAAATCAGTGACGGTGTTGTATTTACGGGAACTGTGACGCAAATCAGATACAGTCCTGTCGGAACTCGAATGATGCAGGAGGTGGTATTACATGGCACTGATCACGGATCGTACGCACGCAGACTGTGAGCGCGCGCGGTATCTGATCGATAAGGTGCACGCAGGTGCGACACTGACCGATGCGGAACGCGCAGAATATTTCGGTGGTATGCGCGGGTGCTACACAATGGCGCATGACTGGAATCGGGTGGAAGCGGCGGTCGAGGAAATCTCAAACGCTTACGGGATGCAACTGAAAACCAAAACGAACTGGACATATAACGACATCGCAACACAGAATGAAGTCGAGCGATATCTGAAAAATGTCCAGCACATCAGGGGTTATATCAACAGCGAATTGAATCCGCCAGAAGCACCGACGATAGATGATTGGATTGATTATCGAGTGGCAAATGCAATCGAAATGATACTGTCGATGGCGGCAGGAAACATCGTTGAAGTACTGCTTGCAACATCGGACGAAGAATTGCTGATAACATCGGACGGTGATTATCTTGCCGTGTCGATGGTGGCAGGAACTTAACAGTTAGAAAGGAGTGAAACAATGAGCAATTTTAAGTTGAAACAAAATGGTGAACAGGTGCAAGAAGCTATTGATTACGCGCTGCAGGTTCCGCAGCTTTCTGAAGCGATTGACAACGAAGTAACGGCGCGAGAAAACGCCATCGAACAGGCTGTTAATGATTTGAAAGCGCAAGGTATACAGCAAGTACCGTTGTTTGCAGAATCCGAGGAATGGCTGAACGAAAACGGCGACACATCAAATCTGTATGTATTGCCCGATGGTTTCCTTTATGCTTTTATGGAGACAACGGAAGCAAGT
>JBGUUN010000428.1:0-1695 GCA_045133555.1 Oscillospiraceae bacterium | reverse complement strand
GCGGTTCTTGCCTGCCGTGATTTTAACAAGCCGGTATTTGTCACCATTACGGTAGATGAAAACGGCAAGACTCTGACCGGTGCGTCTTTGCGCAATGCAGTGGTTTTACTGCAGGAGCTCGGCGTTGCGGCATGCGGCATCAACTGTTCCTGTCCGCCGGCGAAATTGTATGAGCAGATCAAGCAAGCGCTGGGCGTTGCAAAGATCCCGCTGATCGTCAAACCGAATGCCGGTATGCCGGATCCGAGTGTCAAGGGGAAATATGACATGAGCCCTCAACAGATGGCTGCGGATATGAAGGTATTGGCAGAGTGCGGCATTGCGATCATGGGTGGCTGCTGCGGCAATACCGAAGCACATATTGCGGCATTGCGCGGTATGCTGGATGAAACCGATATTCCGGCAGTTAAGGCGGATGATGTCCTGCTGCTGGCAGATGAAAGCCATGTTTATGAGGTCGATCTTAGTGCGGTTGCGGATATCGAGCCGTTTGCTGTGGATGATGATCTGCTAGACAATTTGATGGATGCCGAAGATGATGAGGCAGTCTGTGCAAAGGTCATCATTGAAACAACTGCGGATGCAGAGCAGTTTGCGATGGATGCCGCACAGGTACACCTGCCGATCTGCATCGTAAGTGAGAATAAGCAAGCACTGGAGCGTGCGTTATATCTGTACACCGGTCGTGTATTGGTACAGACCGATACGGATTTTGACTGTGCACGTTATGGAGCGGTGCGTTTATAAATAAAAAGACAAGAACGGAATTTCCAGACGGTTTGCGAAAAGGAGATTTCGTTTCTTGTGTATATGAGCAAAACCGATAAGAGGAAGAGGTAAAAATATGAGGCTGCTTTGTATTGACGGAAACAGTTTGATGAACCGTGCGTTTTACGGCATTCGTCTGCTTTCCAACCGTCAGGGCGTATTCACCAATGCTTTGTTTGGCTTTTTGAATATCCTTGGCAAGATCCAAAAGGAATATCAGCCGGATCGCATCGCGGTGACCTTTGACCGTCATGCACCTACCTTCCGTCATACGATGTATGCGGAATACAAAGGCACGCGGAAAGGTATGCCGGAGGAATTGCGGATGCAGATGCCGTATATCAAGAAGATCATGGCAGCATTCGGTCATACCATCTTCGAAACAGACGGTTATGAGGCAGATGACCTGTTGGGTACACTGTCGTTATACTGCGAGCAAAATGATGTAGAATGTATCATTGCGACCGGTGACCGTGACTGTCTGCAGTTGGTCGGCGAGAAAACACGGGTATTGCTGATCAAAACCAAAGAAAATATTTTATACGATGAGGCACAGCTCAAACAGGATTTCGGCGTAACACCTGCCCAGATCGTGGAACTGAAAGCATTGATGGGTGATTCCTCGGATAATATACCGGGTGTCAAAGGCATTGGCGAAAAGAGTGCTTTGAACCTGCTGGCTTTAGCACCGGATATCAAAACACTTTACGAAAATCTGGATGGCTTAAAGGTCACCGAGCGTACCAAAAATCTGTTGCGCACCTATCAGGCTGAAGCAGAGATGTCGCGTGAACTTGCGACCATCTGCCGTACTGCACCGATCGATGCAGCGAAAGCGTTTGACGAGGCGATCCTTGATCAGGATGCGTTGATCGCGCTGCTGACCGAACTGGAAATGGTAAGTTTCCTGGATAAATTTGACCTCAA
>JBGUUN010000427.1:0-2664 GCA_045133555.1 Oscillospiraceae bacterium | reverse complement strand
AAACGATCGGATTCAAAGATGGTATCGATCAGGTGCATAACACGCAGAGCCTGCTCCGGTTTAACGATCAGTTCCTGCTCGCCTTTTAATACGCCCGCGATATTCTCATAATACTCGGACCAGCTCGGAGCTACTTTCGGCAGTTCCAGCTCGGTAACGGTATGTTTCGGACGCGGTGCCATGGTTCTGGTCGGGCCTGCTGCGGTGTAAACGATGTCGTTATCCCAGGTCATGATCTCATCGCTGGAGAGTTTTACGATCTTACCGTGCAGTTCCCAGTCCTCGATGATAGCGGTACCGTCGGTGCAGGACATATGCCATCTCGGCAGATTGATAAAGCAGTTGGTAGCGATCTCAACCATAGCGGAAACTTTATTCTCGAAGCGCAGCAGTACTTTGAAGTTATCGTCTACGCCATCCTCGGAGAATACGTTAAACAGGTGTGCGCTGACCTCGGTGACCGGGCATTTGAACAGGTCTAACAGCTGGTCGAACAGATGTACGCCCCAGTCATAAACCATGCCGCCGCCGTTTACTTTATAACCTCTCCAACCGTGCAGAGAACGTCTGGAACCCTGTACGCGGCTCTCGATGAAATACGGCTCACCGATGGTTTTATCCTCGATGATCTTTTTGATCATGCAGTAGTCATAGTCCCAACGACGGTTCTGATGGATAGAGAACAGTTTGCCGGTCTCTTTTGCTGCAGCCATCATGTCTTCCAGCTCTGCTGCATTCATTGCTACCGGTTTCTCACAGATTACGTTTTTGCCGGACTGTAAGCATGCGATGGTCAGTTCTTTATGGAAGTTGTTCGGTACTGCGATGGTAACGAGATCGATGCTCTTATCATCCAGTAATTCCTGCAGAGAGGAGTAAGTGTACAAGCCGTTCTTTTTCGCATTCTCTCTTGCTTCTTCACGGATATCCCATGCACTTACAACTTCAAAGCTTTTCACATTTTCCTTCACCGACGAGTGGTGCCAGCTGCCCATACCGCCGTAACCGATGATTGCCATTCTAAAATCTGCCATAATTTTTTTCCTCCTTAAGACTTTTAAGATAAAAAGTCATACTACTACTTGCATTATAACAGAATTTATGGTATAATTCCTGTCAAATGATGCTTATTTTTTGCCAAATCTTGCGTTTTCGTTCAAACGGGAGGTGATACATTGCAGCCGTTCTATCAGACCCATGAAAGTGCAATCGAATTCAGTACGGGAGATAGATTGCAATATGCGATGCACATGCATCGGGAAATCGAACTGTACTACCTGATCGACGGATGCAACACGGTAAATTTCTCCGGTATCGAGCACACCATGACTGCCGGTGAGATTGCAATTGCATTTCCGAACGAACCGCACTCCTACCACGGAGATAATAACGCAAAACACCTGGTTTTTATCGCAGACCCGGATCTTTGTCCGGATTTTTCCTCGGTATTCCGACACTACCGTCCGGAGTTTCCTTTTCTGAAAATCGAAGAAACCTCGCCGGATTTAAGGGCTGTTCTTAACATTTTAATCGCCATGAAAAAAGATCCCGTGCCTGACACCAAGCTGCTCAAGGGTTATCTGACCGTTATATTATTTCGCATTATGGAACAGCTCCCACTCATATCGGAGCAAAAAATCACCAAACGCGATCTGACCTCCAAGGTCATCTATCACCTGATGCAAAACTATCAAAACAGCATCTCATTGGAAAGTGTCGCCGAAGCGCTGCGTGTAAGCAAATATGAAGTTTCCCGTATTTTCTCCAAACAAATCAAGATGGGATTCAACCAATATCTCAATCGTATGCGCCTGGAGCAGGCGGTACATCAGCTTATCTCTACCGAGCATTCGGTGACAGAAATTGCGTTTTCCTGCGGTTTTGAAAGTCTGCGCACCTTCTACAGAGTATTTGCCGATCAATACAAGGTTTCTCCGCTGCAGTACCGCAGAGAAAACATGACAAACTATCGAAACGAAACGGAAAGTGAGGATTTGATATGAATCAAATGCGTGACAAAAACGGACTGACAGAGGCCGAATTTTTAGCATCCTACGACGCTTCGATCTATCCGCATCCGTCGCTGACGGTGGACAATCTGATCTTTGCCTCCCGTGACGGTATCAAAAAGGTACTTTTGATCAAACGCGGCGGGCATCCGTGCATCGGGATGTGGGCATTGCCGGGCGGCTTTGTCGGTCCGAATGAGACTACCGAGCAGGCTTCCATGCGCGAATTATACGAGGAGACCCATCTGCGCGGTGTCATCGGCAAGCAGCTTTATACCGTTTCCACACCGGGACGTGACAAACGCTGCTGGACGGTGAGCGTCTGTTATCTGTCCAATATCGATGCCGATGCGCTGGAGGTAAGAGCGGACGACGATGCAGATGCAGCCGGTTGGTTTGAGGTGACCTGGAATCTGCTCAAGGCGGATGCCGCCCCGGGCAGCCAAAAGGATATCTATGCGCTGATGCTGACCTTAGGAGAAACGGTGCTGACCGCAAAAATCGCACACACCGTGACCATGACCGGCTACGGCGAGCGCGAAACGGTGGATATTTTGGAAAACGACGGCATTGCATTTGATCACGCAATGCTGATCGCAAGAGGATTATTAACAAGATAATAAAAAGCTGTTGAGGATTTTCCTCAACAGCTTTT
>JBGUUN010000426.1:0-2553 GCA_045133555.1 Oscillospiraceae bacterium | reverse complement strand
ATGAAAAAAGTCAGAATTATAGTTGATTCCAGCGCGGATATGTACGTTTCTCATCCGCAGCTTGATATCCTGCCGATGCCTCTGCGTTTCGGCGATCAAGAATACATTCACGGTGTGACCATGACCAACACCGAATTCTATCAGAAGCTGGTTGAAAGCGATGTGATTCCAACCACCAGCCAGATACCGCCAAGCGGATTTTCGGATGCCTTTGCAAAAGCAGTTGCTGCAGGGGAACAGGTCGTTGCGATCACCGTATCCAAAAAGCTTTCCGGCACCTTCCAAAGTGCTATGATCGCTGCAAACGATTTTGAAAACGATGTCTTTGTGGTAGACAGCCATTCGGTTGCGATCGGTGCAGGCATTCTCGCACAGTACGCGCTCAGACTTGTTGACAAAGGCTTATGCGCAGAAGAAATCTTCCGTGTGCTGATCGAGATCCGCGAGCGTATGTCTCTCTTTGCTACGCTCGACACCTTGGAGTACCTCAAAAAAGGGGGCAGAATCTCTAAATCGGTTGCACTGGTCGGCGGTATGCTCTCGATCAAACCGGTCGCATCCATTTCAAACGGTGAAATCGCTGTCATCGGTAAAGCACGCGGTTCCAAACAAGGCAATCTGACCTTGATGAAGGAAATCGAAAAAGCAGGCGGTATCGACTTTGATATGCCGTACCTGCTCGGTTATACCGGCGTTAACGATACCATGCTGCAAAAATTCATTGTAGAAAGCAAAGAAATGTGGGACGGTCGGCCACAGCCGCTGCCGCAGACCATCGTCGGAAGCATCGTAGGTACCCATGCCGGTCCGGGTGCTGTAGCGATCGCTTTCTTCAGAAATGCTTAAATCACATTACCTCTCATAAAACACAAAGCACCTCGGTTTGGTTTCGCCGGGGTGTTTTCCATTTGACCTGATTTGACAAATATGATATAATAAAAGAAATAAGTGTAAAGAAGGTACTTTTATGAAATTCTTTCATCTTTCTGATCTTCATATCGGAAAACGTATCCATGAGTTTTCCATGATCGAAGATCAAGCTTATATCTTAGACAGCATTATTGATATGATCGGCATTCACAAGCCGGATGCGGTTATCTTAGCCGGCGATATCTACGATAAGGCGGTTCCGTCTGCCGAAGCGGTAGCGCTGTTTGACAGCTTCTTATGCCGTTTGACCGACTGCGGCTGCAGCGTATTTATGATCAGCGGCAACCACGATTCGCCGGAGCGTATTGCATTCGGCGGAAAACTGATGGAAAGAAGTAATGTATACGTAGCTCCGGTCTATTCGGGAAAAGTAGAGCCGATCACCGTAAGCGACTCATTCGGTGCGATCAACATCTATCTGCTGCCGTTTGTCAAGCCGACAGTAGTACGTCATTATGCACCTGATGCCGAGATCGAATCCTACACGGATGCTATGCGTACCGTGATCGACGGATTGGATATGGATAAAAGTGCGCGTAATATCTTGGTAACACACCAATTCGTGACCGGTGCATCCCGCTGTGAATCCGAGGAAATATCGGTTGGCGGCAGCGACAATGTCGATGCGTCGGTATTTGACGATTTCGATTACGTTGCTCTCGGACACATCCATTCTCCGCAGGACATCGGCAGCAGCAAGATTCGTTACTGCGGCACACCGCTGAAATATTCCTTTTCTGAAGCCAATCATCAAAAATCCGTCACGGTGGTCACACTTGAAAACAAAGGTGAACTATCGGTTGAAACACTTCCGCTGCTCCCAAAACGCGACCTGAGAGAGCTGCGTGGAGAATACCACAGCTTATGCATGCGGGCAAACTACATCGGCACCAATACCGAGGATTACCTGCGTATCACATTGACCGATGAGATGGAGATTCCGAATGCAAACGCCAATCTGCGTGTGATCTATCCGAATCTGATGCAGATGCGTTATGACAATACCCGAACCAGAAATATGATGACCGCACCGGAAACCGCTCATGTGGAAAACAAAGACCCGATTGAACTCATCGGCGACTTCTTTGCCCAGCAGAATGCCAAACCGATGGAAGAATCGCAACTGGTACGCATCAAACAGCTCTGGGAGCAATTAGAGGAGGAGAACGCATGAAACCGATCAAACTTGTACTCTCAGCCTTCGGACCTTACGATAAACTGACCGAGATTGATATGAGTAAGTTAGGGGAGCAGGGGTTATACCTGATTACCGGCGAAACAGGCGCCGGTAAAACCACCATCTTCGACGCGATCACCTATGCATTGTATGGCAAGCCGAGCGGTGCAAACCGTGACAAATCGATGCTGCGCTGCAAATACGCCGACCCGGATACGGAAACCTTTGTTGAGCTCACCTTTGACTACGGCGGAAAAAGTTATACCGTCAAGCGCCGTCCGGCATATGACCTTCCTGCCAAGCCCGACGGCAGAATCCCTACCAAAAAAGCAGATGCCACCTTGAACACAGCCGACGGTCAGCTGCTTTGCACCGGAGAAAAAAATGTCGACGCTGCGATTCGCGAAATCATCGGAGTGGATCGTGACCAGTTCACCCAGATTGCA
>JBGUUN010000425.1:0-1586 GCA_045133555.1 Oscillospiraceae bacterium | reverse complement strand
GTGATCGGAGTCGAACCAACAACCTGCTGATTACAAATCAGCTGCTCTGCCATTGAGCCACACCAGCATTTTAGGTGTCAGATGACGTTATCACCTTGCGACGTATATTATTATACCACAACAAACAGGCTTTGTCAATAGCTTTTTAAAAAAATTATCATGAATTGAGCAAAAAATATGCTGCCGCAGGTATTTGACCGACGGCAGCACAGATGGGGTACTGCTGTCAATGTACGTGTTGACAGAGGTATCCTCTATGGAGGAGCGGAGGATCACTGTTTCATATCTTCGGCGCTCTGCAGTGCTTTTTGTACTTCCTTTTCGACAGCCTTACGCTTGGATTCGATGGTGGACGCAATTTTATCGCCGCGGCCGGAGGAACATTCCTGCGGCAGGGAATTTGCATTACCGTAGTTCAGCAGGAACGCCGCGTCATAGGTTTTGTTTTGAATGACGATGTTGAGCATTTCAACGGAATCCTCATCGCGGAGATAACGGTTTTCAAGATAGGTTTCTGCATACATCGGTTCCACATCGACATAAGACAGGTACGACATGGCATCCACGACAAGACCGATATCACCGTCATCCGCACCGTGTACGCGCGGAATGGCGAGCAGTGTGGTATGCGCATTGCTGGTCAGTGTGTAGTATCCGTCCTGTGTCGAATCGTATTTCGGCAGCGGAAGAACACCGTAATCGTTTTCCATATCGGCAAACTTATAGATGTTGGCCGGACAGTTGAACATAAACAGACCTTCGCCATTGATGAACTTGTTGGTGCGCATGGCGTAGACACTGCCCTCGACGCTGCCGCGGTAGTTTTCACAGACCATGACATGGGCTGTGTCGTTGAAAAATTCGGTGATGGCTGCAAGACGGTTCAGATTTTCTTCCTTGTCAAGAACCCGTTCCGGGATACCATCGCTGTTGAATGCCATAATATCACAGCCAAACGACTGTGTCAGCGCGATGGCATCAAAGGATTCGTTGATGCAGCCGAATATATCGGTGTGATCGATGGCACCGTCACCGTTGGAATCGGTCGGAACGGTTTTGACCAGCTCATGCAGTGCATCCAGCGTCCAGTTGCCGTCGCGGACGGTCTGATAGGGATATTCCAGATCGTAATTGTCAAAGAGGGTCTTGTTGAACATGACATACCATGCGACCTGGTTTGCATAGTGATTCAGCGAGGAAATGGCGGCAATCTGCACACCTGCAAGAGTGAATGCCTCGTTTGCACTCTGGTTCCACCATGCTTTGTCCATCTGCAGGTGCGGGACGGTGTTCATGTTCTGCAGATAGCCGTTGCTGAAAGCACCGGGAATCAGGGTACGCTTTGCGCTGACGACATCAAACGTGCCCTCGCCGGACAGAACGCTGTTATTGAGCGCAGTAGACAGTGCATCGCTTTCGTCAAACGGCGTGCAGGCAATGGAAACGCCGAGGCGTTCTTCGATTTCTATCTCGCGGCGATAGACCGCGTCGTTCATCTTGGCACCGTTTTCTTCCTCTGTGGAAATCTCGTTGGGAGCCATCCCTTCGGAACCGGTGTTGATGGCAGCAAACATAATTTCCGTACC
>JBGUUN010000424.1:0-2023 GCA_045133555.1 Oscillospiraceae bacterium | reverse complement strand
TGCTGTGCTTCTCTTTTCATATTGTTTCCTCATTTCTTGATTTTGTCCCAGTAAGCCTTGGACTGCTGTTCAAATTTGTTGTCGCCCGGTTCGTAGTATACCGCATCGGCAAGCTCATCCGGCAGGTACTGCTGGGAAACCCAATGTCCCGGGAATGCATGCGGATACTGATAGTTTACGGCATGCCCGAGCTTTGCCGCACCGGCATAATGTCCGTCTTTTAAGTTTGCGGGGATATCGCCGGTCTTGCCGTTTTTGATATCCGCAAGTGCCGCATCGATGGCGCAGATGGCGGAGTTGGATTTCGGTGCGGTGCATAAGAGCAAGACCGCCTCGGCAAGCGGGATGCGTGCTTCGGGGAAACCGAGCTGCAGTGCGGCATCCACGCAGGATTTTACGATGGTGATCGCCTGCGGATAGGCAAGTCCGATGTCCTCGGCGGCAATGACCAGCGTTCTGCGGCAGATGGACGGCAGGTCGCCCGCTTCGATGAGTCTGCCCAGATAGTGCATGGCGGCATCGGCATCCGAGCCGCGGATGGATTTTTGATACGCCGAGAGGATATCGTAATGCGCATCGCCGTCACGGTCATAGCGCATACTGCTTTTTTGCGAAAGCTCCTCCACCGCCTCGGCGGAGATCTCGCGGTAATCGCCGGTCTCATCCTCCAAAACCGGGGATGCGTAGTAGCAAAGCTCTGCGGCATTCATCGATTTGCGGACATCACCGCCGCAGGAATAGGCGATCTTGGTGACCAGTTCATCCGAGATGCGCACCGGAAGATCGTAGTTTTCAGAGAGCAGCGAAAATGCACGGCGGACCGCTTTTTCCATCTCATCCACCGGCACCGGCTTGAATTCAAAGACGGTAGAGCGGCTTAAGATCGCGTTGTAGACATAAAAGTACGGGTTTTCGGTGGTGGATGCGATCAGGGTGATCTTGCCGTTTTCGATGTACTCGAGAAGCGACTGCTGCTGCTTTTTGTTGAGATACTGGATCTCGTCAAGATAAAGCAGCACGCCGTTCATTCCGGAGATGGTATCGGTCTGGGCGATGACCTCCTTGATATCGGCGGTACCTGCGGAGGTGCCGTTTAATTTACACAGGCGCATATTGGTCTGCGCCGCAATGATCCTTGCCAAGGTGGTCTTGCCCACGCCCGACGGACCGTAGAAGATCATGTTCGGGATATGTCCCGAATCGATGATGCGTCTGAGCTGTCTGCCCGGTGCGATGAGATGTCTTTGACCGACCATATCGTCAAGGCTTTTGGGTCTTGCCCAATCGGCAAGCGGTGCTGTATGCGCCATGGTAAGTCCTCTCTTATTTGTTTACTTCCGGGATATCATTGATATCTTCTGCCGGTTTGTCAAGGAAGAAGTCTAAAGCGCGTTTGATGCACATATCCCAGAAATTCCAGGTGTGATCCTCGACGGTCTCCCAGTATTCCATCTTGTAGCCGCCTTTTTCCATGATCTCTTTGAGTGCTAAGGTTTCCGGATACAGGATATCTTTGGTGCCGCAGGTAATGTAAAAACGCGGATTGTTGTCATTGCCTGCATTCTTTCTTGCCAGCTCGTAAACATTATCCTCCGGTTTTAACTTGCCTTCCTCACCGAAGATCGCGATCTGCTCACCCGGGAAGAAGAACATCTTCTTATCCAGATATTTCTGCAGATCGATCGCGGAGGAGAAGCCTGCGCAAGCCTCGAATTCATCCGGGCAGCGCAATGCGGTCTTTAATGCACCGTAGCCGCCCATCGAAAGACCTGCGATGTAGGAATGTGCTCTGTCGGTTTCCAGACCGAAGTAGTTTTTTGCAACCTCTTTTAAGTCTTTGCTGATGAACTGGAAATAACGTAAGCCGTACTTCATATCGGTGTACCAGGAGCGCTGGACCTCCGGCATGATGACTGCGCAGTTTTTTGCGCGTGCGTAACGCTCGATGGAGGTCAGTCTGACCCAACCGGATGCGTTATCGGAAAGTCCGTGCAGTAAGTATACGACCGGCATATCTTTTTTT
>JBGUUN010000423.1:0-3143 GCA_045133555.1 Oscillospiraceae bacterium | reverse complement strand
CGATCTCTTTGAGTCTGAGGAGTATCTCGAAAAGCGTTTGAACGGAATTCTGGAGTGGAGAAACCTTACGATCCACAACGGTTACGGTGCAGAGGCGGTTACTGCAAAGGACATGCTGGCATGGCTCAAGACCTACGGCGATGCATTGAAGCCGTTTGTCTGCGATACCACAAACTATCTTGCAGCTGCCATTCGCGACGGCAAGAAGATCATGTTTGAGGCACAGCTGGGTGCGCTTCGCGACATTGATTTCGGTATTTTCCCGTATACTTCTTCTTCTTCCACGATTGCTGCATATGCGCCTGTTGGTGCGGGTATTCCGTTTGCAAAGCTGGACGGAAGCATTGGCGTTATGAAAGCGTATTCTACCTGTGTGGGTGAAGGTCCCTTCACCTGCGAAATGTTCGGCGATGAGGCAGAAAAACTGCGTCAGGCTGGCGGCGAATATGGTGCTGCAACGGGCAGACCGCGTCGTGTCGGTGGCTTTGATGTAGTCGCTTCTAAATATGGCTGCCTGATGCAGGGCGCGACCGAGATCGCACTCACCAAGCTGGATGTCCTTTCCTACTTTGAGACCATTCCGGTCTGCGTAGGATATGAGGTAGACGGTGAGGTTGTTACCGATTTTATGGTCGGTGATCGCTTGAACAGAGCAAAACCCGTATATGAGTATATGAAGGGCTTCAACTGCGATATTTCCAAATGCAGAAAGGTTTCCGATCTGCCGAAAGAAGCATACGATTATATCAAGTTTATCGAAAAATCCGTTGGTGTTCCGGTTACGTATGTATCCGTTGGCGCCGAGCGTGATGCATATATCAAAATGTATGAATAAAGAAGTGCCGCTTTGCTTTTGCAAAGCGGCATTTTTTTACAAACTTTTGATTAAAAAAAGAAAATTTTCGTGGCACTCCATAAGTTCCGTATGGTATACTGATGATAAAGATCGGCGGGGAGGAAAAAGATATGACATACGACAAGATTGCCTCTTTGGTGGAGACGCGTCGCGCAGAGATGCAAGCGGTATTGGATTTTATGGAAGCACATCCCGCTGCAGGATACCGCGAGTGGGAGAGCAGTGCCTATTTGGAAAAGGCATATCGTGATCTCGGCTACTTTCCTACGATGGCAGGGGATATCCCGGGCTTTTATGTGGATGTAGAGACAGGAAAGCCGGGCCCGCGTGTTTTGGTTCTAAGCGAGCTGGACGGTTTGTCCTGTCCCGATCATCCGAATGCGGATCCCAATACAGGTGTAGCACACGCTTGCGGACATCATGCGCAGTGTGCTGCTTGCCGCTGCATTGCGGGTACCCGAGATGCTGGAGGGGCTTTGCGGCAGCATTCGTCTTTGCGTTGTGCCGGCCGAGGAACTCGGTGAGCTCGAATTTCGTGAGGGGCTTCGCCGCGACGGCATTATTCATTATTTCGGCGGAAAGCAGGAATTTCTGAGACGCGGTTATTTTGATGGCTGTGATATGGCGTTTATGATCCACACCGGAGGCGGACAGCATCGTTTTACGATCAAACCCGGATGCAACGGCAGTATTATGAAAACCGCGGAATTTATCGGCAAGGCTACGCACGCGGCAGCGCCGAGACATGGCATCAACGCATTGTATGCGGCAAATTTGAGTCTCAGCGCGATCAATGCGCTTCGCGAGACGTTCAACAATTACGATTTTGTTCGCGTGCATCCGATCATTGTGCAGGGCGGAACGGTCGTCAATGCGATTCCGGGGCGCGTTTTGATGGAGAACCAAGTGCGTGCATCTACGGTAGATGCCTGCACGGCGGTCAATATCAAGATCAACCGCGCGGTCGCTGCTTCGGCGGCAGCCATCGGTGCGAATGTCAAGCTGCGAGATATTCCCGGTTATATGCCGGGGGCGTATGATAAAACGCTTACCCGCTTCGCAATGCATGCAATGGCAGAGGTTGTCGGCGAAGAAAATGTGCATTACACAGACAATCCTTGGGATACAGGGTGCAGTGATATGGGCGATCTTTCGCAGGTGATGCCGGCAGTACATGCGTTTGGCAGCGGTTCTGTCGGTGCGGGGCATGGTGCAACGTATCGCATTGCCGATTTTGACAGTGCCTGCATGGATTCCGCAAAGGCACAGCTTGTTCTGCTTCGGGATCTTCTCTCTGACGATGCCGCGGCAGCTAAAGAAGTCATTGCCAACGCCAATGTGCGCTTTGCATCGCATGACGAGTATTTTGCAGTTATGGACAGTATCTTCACCGAGTGTATGGCGGTCGAGAAAATTTCCGAGCACGAATTGCATTTGCAGTTTTAAAACAGAAAGCAGCCCATCGGGCTGCTTTTCTTTATAGAAATAGAATCAGAAGAGTTTCAGTTTGAGGCGGAGATTATCAGCGATCATGGCGATGAATTCTGAGTTGGTCGGCTTGCCGCGATTGTTTTGAATGGTATAGCCAAAGTAGGAATTGAGCGTATCTACATCACCTCTGTCCCATGCGACCTCAATCGCATGACGGATGGCACGCTCCACGCGGGAAGTGGTGGTGGAATACTTTTTAGCAACGGAAGGATAAAGAACTTTGGTTACGGAATTGATGATCTCGCTATCGTTGATAGTCATTAGGATCGCGGTGCGGAGGTATTGATATCCTTTGATATGCGCAGGGACACCGATCTGATGAATGATCTGTGTGACCTGTGTTTCAAGGTCCACTGTGGATTTCGTTGTCGGTTCAGCAGGAAGGGAAGCGTGCGGCTTGGCACGGCGTGTGGTGATCGCATCAATATGTTCAATCATGCTGGTGTAGTTGTACGGCTTAAGCAAACAGAGTTCTGCACCGAGGTTGGTCGCTTCTACAAACAGGTTTTGATTGGCGACCATGGAGACGATAATAAAGGAGGTCGGTATATCTTTTCCAAAGTCGATCGTGCGTGCATTGCGCAGTACACCGACACCGTCCAGTTTTGTCAGCCAAATATCCACGATCGCGATATCGGGGTGATTGCGGCTGATTTTTAAAATTGCATCTTCGCCGTTTGTGGCAATATCAACATTGCGGTAACCGGCGCGATAGAGATTTTCTTTTAAAAAATTTCTTTGTTCGAGGTTTTCATCCGCAATTAGAATTTTTGTGTTCAGTTCCATAAACTATATG
>JBGUUN010000422.1:0-7411 GCA_045133555.1 Oscillospiraceae bacterium | reverse complement strand
ATCCCATCGGAGGAAATTTGATATGAAAGAATCGATTTATACCATACCGCTGACCGAGGTGTTTGAGCCGAAAGACGGCTGTCCGCTTTGCAGACTGGAAGATACCTTGGTGGAGCGTACCGTAGAATACATCATCGGTGCGGCAATGATGGAGCCGGATATCCGTGAGGAGACCAACCGCAAAGGCTTCTGCAAAGGACATCTGGAAATGATGCTGCCGAGAAAGCGCAAACTGGCAATGGCACTGATGCTGGACACTCGAATGCAGGAGCTGCTGGATGAATTTGTCAAACCGGAGAACTTTGACAAAAAGGGCAGCAAATACGCACCGTCTCCGGCAAACAGCTGCTTTGTCTGCGACCAGGTGGAGCAGGTCATGAAGAAGATGGTGGATAATATCATCACCCGTTACGATAACGATCCGGAGTTTGCAAAACTGTATGCTGATCAGCCGTGCTACTGCTTAAAGCATTTTGAGCAGCTGGGCGTTCGTGCGTATCCGGTTTTGGGCAGAAAGAAAGCACCGGAATTTATCAAGGCAACTGCGGCGATCACCAGAAAGAATCTGGAAGAACTGCAGAATGATTTGAAAGAGATGCAGCTTGCATTTAACTATCGCAATTCCGGCAAGCCGGTCAGCGAGCAGGCAAAAAATGCGGTCGAGCGTACGGTGGAGTTTTTGGGATAAATGGAACAGATCATCAACATAGGAATTCTGGCGCATGTTGACGCCGGAAAAACCACTTTGACCGAGCATATGTTATACCATACCGGTGCGATCCGTCGTGCCGGCAGTGTAGATACCGGTACGGCTGTCACAGACAGTCTGGAGGTAGAGCGCAGACGCGGTATTTCGGTCCGCAGTGCCTGCGTTTCGGTCGAACTGGGTGACAAACGAATCAACATCATCGACACCCCGGGACACGTGGATTTCTCGGGTGAGGTAGAGCGTGCACTTTCGGTACTGGATGCGGCGGTATTAATGATCGCGGCTCCGGACGGAATCACAGAGCATACCAGACGTCTTTGGAAGGCGGTACAGACCTTAAAGCTGCCGACCATCATTGCGGTCAACAAGATCGATCATCCGGGCTGTGATATCGATGCACTGCTTGCAGAGCTGCGTCAGGAATTCGGTGCGAATGTGGCGATTGCGGCAAGCTACGACAATTTGGGTGACATCTCCTGTGTCGTTTCGGATATGGGGGAGGATGGCATCGACGAGATGATGGCGGTGGCTGCCGAGTACGATGGTGAGGTGCAGGCGCGGTTTTTAAGCGACACGCCTATGTCCGAAACCTTCATCAAGAATGCGTTTCGTCGCTGTGTCGAACGCTGTGAGACGAATCCGCTGATCCCGGTATGTGCCGCAAAAGGCGAGGGTGTGAAACAGCTTTTGGATGCGATCTGTGCATATCTGCCGTTTCATAACTTAAAAGCAGAGGATGCGCCGGTTGCCGGTGTTATCTATAAAGTCGAGCATCATCCGACGATGGGCAAAGCCTGTCATATCCGACTGTATTCCGGAACGCTCAAAAACCGCGATTCGGTACAGATCGCAGGACAGGATGAGGTCTACAAGATCACCCAGATCCGACGTGTATTCTCGGGTAAATCCACCGACATCGGTGAGCTGCTTGCCGGAGATATCGGTGCGGTATACGGATTATCCGGTGCGAAAACCGGCGATCTCATCGGTGATGTACCGTTTTATAAAGACTTCAAGCTGACTTCTCCGCTGTTCTCGATCCGTTTGATCCCGAAAGAGGACAAGCAGATGACCGATCTGGTTGCAGCCGTCAGTGAGCTTGCGGATGAAGATCCGCTGCTTAAAATGGTATGGCTGAAAGAAGAGCGTGAACTGCAGGTACAGATCACCGGTATGATGCAAAAGGAGATCCTTGCGATCTTACTCAAAGACCGCTACGGCTTAGAGCCGGAATTCTCCGCAGCAAGTGTTATCTACAAGGAAACGCCTACCACCGCCGGCATCGGATTTGATGCGTATACCATGCCAAAACCGTGCTGGGCGATCATTAAATTTGAGATCACCCCGCTGCCGCGCGGAAGCGGCTTTGTGTACGAGGCGGATGTTGCGCCGAGAGACTGTGCGTACCGTTATCAGGAGCATATCAAGGTATGTCTGCCGCGCTATCTGCATCAGGGTCTGCACGGCTGGGAGGTCACCGACTTAAAGGTCAAGCTGATCTATGCACAGCATCACCACATCCACACCCATCCGTTAGACTTCTTCCTTGCGACACCGCTGGCATTCTTAGACGGTCTGCGCAATACCGGTACGACATTGCTTGAGCCGATGCTTGCGATCAAGATCACGGCACAGGAGGATATTTTAGGCAAGGTCATCGGCGATATCTTGGATATGCGCGGTACCTTTGACACGCCGCAGATGAAGGACGGCAAGTTCATCTTAACCGGTAAGCTGCCTGCGGCAACCTCGATGGAATATCCGATCCATCTGGGCAGCATTTCCGGCGGCAAAGCTTTATACGAAGCGGAGTTTGCGGGATATGAGGAATGTCCGCTGGAACTCGGCAAGGAAGTACCGTATCGCGGTGTTTGCCCGCTGGACCGTGCGAAGTGGATCTTATATTGCCGCAGCGCACTCAATCCGAACGAGGTATAATCTGAAAATAAACGGGGCAGAATGAGAGCGAGGAAGGTGATACGCTTTGATTCGAACCGATTTAGCAGCGGAGTTTATCTCCAAAGCTCAGGTAAACGGTGTGATGATCGCGCATCGCAGGATCCCGTATCCTGTGACCGAGGTCAAGATCTGCACCGAAGAAGCAGCAAAATCATTGGGTAAGCCCCTCGGCCGTTATTTTACGGTCGAGGGTTTATCATTTGATCGACCGCCGGAGGAGCTCAAAGAGACGGTAGAAGCACTTTTGCCGCTGTTTCGCAGTTTGCTTAGAAAACCGTTTGGTGAGGTTTTGGTGGTGGGACTAGGCAACCGTGAGATTACGCCGGATGCACTCGGCCCTAAGACGGTAAACGGGATTTTGGTGACCCGACACTTAAAAGAGCAAAAACTTGCGGGATTTTCTGATATGACCTCGGTCACTGCGATTGCACCGGGCGTACTCGGACAGACAGGAATGGAATCCGCACAGCTTGTCAAAGCGCTTTGTAAAGAGATCAAGCCCGATCTGCTGATCGTCATTGATGCGCTGGCAGCGGCAAGCAAGGAGCGGCTTTGCAGCAGCTTACAGTTTTCCGATACCGGGATTGCACCGGGATCGGGGGTGGCCAATCACAGAGATGCTTTGAATGAGAAAGCGCTCGGTATTCCGGTTATTGCGGTCGGTGTACCGACGGTGATCGCATTGGAGCAGGGAAGCAATTTGTTTGTCACACCGCGGGATGCGGACCTTTGCATGGAGCACGCGGGCAAGCTGATCGCGCAGCTTTGCAACGCTGCTTTGCATCCGAAGGTTCCGTTTGATACGCTGCTTGCCTTAACCGGATAAAATAAAACGAGGACACGCCCTTTCGGACATGTCCTCGTTTTATATGTTACTTACAACAATCGCTTATTCTTTTGCAGCTGCGATAACCTCAGCCTCTAAGTTGGACGGTAAAGTCTCGTAACGCTCGAATTCGAATACGAAGCTGCCGGCACCCTGGGTCATCTGACGAACCAGAGTAGCAAAGTCGTGCATCTCGCTCATCGGAACTTCAGCCTCGATCACGGTGCATTTATCCTCATCCGGATTCATGCCCAGTACACGGCCGCGGCGTTTGTTGAGCTCGCCCATCATATCACCGGTCTTATCGTCCGGAACGGTAACTTCGAGTTTGCCGATCGGCTCGAGCAGTGCCGGAGAAGCCTGCGGTAAACCGTTCTTGTATGCTAAAGCAGCAGCCATCTTGAATGCAGCCTCGGAGGAGTCTACCGGATGGTAAGAACCGTCGTACAGGTTAGCTTTTAAGCCAACGACCGGATAGCCTGCTAAAACGCCTTTGACTACGCATTCACGTAAGCCTTTTTCAACTGCCGGGTAGAAGTTTTTCGGAACGGTACCACCGACAACGCTCTGCTCGAATACCATCTCTGCGGATTCGCACGGAGAGAATTCGATCCAAACGTCACCGTACTGACCGTGACCGCCGGACTGTTTCTTATGTTTACCCTGAACCTTAACGGATTTACGGATGGTCTCACGGTATGCAACTTTCGGAGCAACCAGAGCAGCGGTAACGCTGAATTTGTTTTTCAGTTTTGCTAAAACAACATCCAGGTGCTGTTCGCCTAAACCGGAGATGACCTGCTGATGGGTCTCGGCGTTCTGGGTGAAGGATAAGGTCGGATCTTCTTCGATGAGTCTGCCGATTGCCTGAGCCAGTTTACTCTCGTCGCCTTTACCGTCGAGCTCAACTGCCATGGAGTAGCACGGCTGCGGATAGGAAGCAGCTTCTACGGTGTACGGCATACCGGCGTATAAGGTGTCGCCGGTGTTAGCGCCCAGTTTGGAGATCGCACCGATGTCGCCTGCAACCAGTTCTTTGACCTCGTCTTGTTTTTTACCTTTCATGCATAACAGCTTGCCGAGTTTTTCTTCCTCGCCGGTGGTAGCATTGATAACGGACAGGTTGGAGGTAAGTTTACCGGAGATAACTTTAACGAAGGACAGTTTGCCGACAAACGGGTCAGCTAAGGTCTTGAATACGTAAGAAACGGTCGGACCCATTTCCATTGCGGATAAGTATAATACGCCGCCTGCTGCGTCAGATACCATGGTCTCGGTATCAGCAGCGCTCGGGAAGAGCTCTACCATAGCGTCTTTGAGCATATCGATCGCGTCTAAATTCAACGGAGCACCGCAGTATACCGGGGTGATGGAACCGTCTTTGATACCTTTTTTGATACCGCCCATGATCTCTTCGCGGGTCAGCGGTTCATCGGAGAAGTATTTCTCGAACAGAGCTTCGTCGGTCTCAGCGACTGCTTCGGAAATAGCTGCGATCAGACCGTCTAAACGGTGCTGGGTATCCGGCATTGCAACTTCGGTAGCTTTACCGTCTTTGTAAGCGTATGCTTTCATCTCGATCAAGTTGATGTAGCAGGTAACAACTTTATCTTCTGCAAACGGAACAACGATCGGGCAGACAGACGGACCGAATACGGTTTTCAGCTCGGTTAATACTTTATAGAAATCAGCGTTTTCGCTGTCGAGTTTCGAAACAAAGAATGCTTTGGATTTGCCATGTTTGGTAGCCAGTTTGTATGCTTTTTTAGCGCCGACGGTAACACCGGAACGGCCGGAAACAACGATCAGAGCGGTATCGCAAGCGGTTACTGCTTCAACAGCACCTGCTTCAAAGTCAAATAAGCCCGGAGCGTCGAGCAGGTTGATCTTGGTGTTGTTGTAGGTAAACGGAGCAACAGCCATGTTGATGGAAGTTTTACGTTTGATTTCTTCCGGATCGTAGTCAGATACGGTGTTGCCTTCCGGTACTTTACCGAAACGGTCCAGTTCACCGACGGAGTACATCAAAGCTTCTGCAAGGGTGGTTTTACCGGAGTCGGAATGTCCGATCAGCGCAACGTTACGAATGTTTTCAGGTGCATAAGTTTTCATATGATTTCGCCTCATTTCTCTTTTTTCGTATCACGTAACTTTTGTAGAAATCTTATATAAAAGGCGGATGAGAAAAATATCAGATAGCTCCTTTTTGTCACCGATGGTTGTATTTTACATAAAATACAACCTGCTTTGTACAAGATTCTGTTTATTTTACGGATCGAGATTAGGTTTATTATACCATATTCATTCCGATATTTCAAGGGGTATTTCACGGAAAAATATCAATACGGGATTGCTAAAATGTTAAAAATGCTTGAACATTTTCTTTTTTCTTGCAATCATCGGCAAAACGGGATATAATGGTGGAAAAAAGATAGAAAAACAAAGAGGTACAGACCGATGTTATTTTTCAAAAAAGTGGATCCGATGCAGGATCATGAGATCGATCTGATGGTGAAATGGGAAAACGATCCGCAGATCGGGATGTATCTGCGCCCGAATTTTGATAACCGTCCGCTTGAGCCGCTGACGCACGAAAAGTTAAAAAGCAGTTTTGCCGACCCGTCAAAACTTTGCTATTTATTTTCCGAGGAGCAAAGTCCACAGCGTTATCTCGGCTATGTACAGCTGCAATTTGCACATCCGGTCATGCTCGGAGAGAAGAAGCACGGTGCCTGGCTTGCGATTTGCATCGGTGAGGAAGATGCAAGGGGAAAAGGCTACGGCAAAGAAGCTATGCGGTTTATTGAAAAGACGGCCAAAGGCTACGGTGTGACGCGGATGGAGCTCGGTGTGTTTGAATTCAATCACCGCGCGATCGCATTGTATCAAAGCATGGGATACCGGCCGTTTGCCCTTGAGGAGAATTTTGCATGGCATGAAGGCAAGCAGTTTTGCGATATCCGTATGGAGAAATATCTGTGAACAAAAAAGGGGTGCGGCCTAAGACGCACCTCTCCTTTTTGGGGTAAAACAAAAGGGTACATGAAGCCATGTACCCTCTGCTTTTTTGTTATTCCGGTTGACTTAAAAATTAAGCCTCTTCGATAGCGGAAACCGGGCACTGCTCTGCACAAGAACCGCACTCTACGCAAGCGTCAGAGATCTCAAATTTGTCTGCACCTTCAGAGATTGCCTCAACCGGGCACTGATCAGCGCAAGCACCACACATGATGCAAGCATCGGTAATTTTAAATGCCATTGGGGAATACACCTCCTTATGATTTGTTATCTTTATTATAGCACAAGAAAAACGAATCTGTCAACCTTCTGCGGTTGAAAAAGAATGATTTTTTGCAAGCGGTACATAAAGCGATACGAAAAGCCGAATTCTTTCATAGAGAATGATTGACATCAAAACGGCGATATACTATAATGATAACAGAAATATAAGTCGGTCAGGGAAATTTGCGGCCGACTTCGTAATAGGAGGAAATAAGTATGAACAATATTCCGCGTCCGGAACATCCGAAACCGCAGTTTTTACGCGAAAACTGGAAAAACTTAAACGGTGAATGGGATTTCACCTTTGACTTCAATGTCAGCAAAAAGGAAGAGGGTTGGGTCAAAAACGGCAGCTATGATCAGAAGATCGTTGTTCCGTTCTGCCCGGAGAGCAAGCTGTCCGGCATCGGCTACACCAATTTTATCCCGGCAGTCTGGTACCGCAAAAATGTGGATCTGACCGCAGAGCAGGTTGCTGACCGTGTGATCTTACACTTCGGTGCGGTCGATTATCACGCAGAAGTTTATGTAAACGGTGAGCAGGTCGGCACGCATGACGGCGGTTATGTGTCCTTTGCATTTGATATCACCGCATATGTCAAAGCAGGCAGCAACGAGATCGTTGTTTATGCGGT
>JBGUUN010000421.1:0-1681 GCA_045133555.1 Oscillospiraceae bacterium | reverse complement strand
CATCAAGGTTTCCACCGCTGAGGTACTGGGCAGATATCAGACCGATTTCTATGCGGGTGAGCCGTGTCTTACCGTCAATACTTACGGCAAGGGTAAGGTTTATTACATCGCATCCAAGAATGATATGGCATTTCTGCGTGATTTCTACCGTGTGCTGCGTATGCAGACCGGAGTTGCAAATGAGTTTGAAGGCTGTCTGCCGTACGGTGTTGCTGCCGGTGTGCGCGAGGACGAGGAAAACCGCTATGTCGTATTCCAGAATTACGGCGATCAGGCAACCGTGAAGCTTACCGAAAGCTATAAAGACCTGCAGACCGACGCTTGTATTGGCGGTACGTTGATGCTTGAAAAGAATCAGATCGCGGTACTTTACAGGAGAAAATAATTTTTGGGCCGGGTGACCATAGAGTCCTCCGGCCGATTTTGTTTTTTGTAACCTTTTGTAATATTTTTATCTGCCGAACAGGTTGAAAAATCAAGAAAATGTGGTATAATATATTTGGGATTGTATGTGTATCAGTCCCAATTATGAACGATAATACTACTTATGTGATAGATATACTTGATTCGCACCATACGTGCAACCGCAAAAAACAAATACTGGAGATGGTAAGATGGAAAAATACGTAATCAACGGCGGCAAAAAACTTTCCGGCCGCATCAATATCAGCGGTGCAAAAAACGCAGCAGTGGCGATCCTTCCGGCAGTATTGCTTTGTGATGAGCCTTGCCGCATCGAAAACATTCCGAATATCAGCGACGTTAACGTCATTTATAATATCCTCAACGATCTGGGCGCTAAGGTAAAGGTCATTAACAAGACCACCGTAGAAATCGACCCGACCAAATTAAGAACCTATGAAGTTCCGTATGAGCGCGCAAAACTGATGCGTGCATCCTACTATTTCTTAGGTGCATTGCTTGGTAAATATAATCATGCAAAGGTTGCTCTGCCGGGAGGCTGTGATTTCGGTGTACGTCCGATCGATCAGCATTTGAAAGCATTCAAAGCGCTGGGTGCGGATTGGTCCTTGGATATCGGTATGATCAACCTGCAGGCTGAAAAACTCACCGGCAGCGATATCTACTTTGATATCTCCTCGGTCGGTGCTACCATCAATGCGATCATGGGTGCTGTACGTGCAGAAGGCACTACCGTACTGGAAAATGCGGCAAAAGAACCGCATATCGTTGATCTTGCCAACTTCTTAAACGCAATGGGTGCGGATATCCGCGGTGCTGGTACCGATGTGATCAAGATCAAAGGCGTAAAATATCTGCACGGAACCGAGTATTCCATCATTCCGGACCAGATCGAAGCAGGTACTTATATGGTCATTGCTGCTGCGACCGGTTCCGACCTGATAATCGATAATGTCATTCCGAAACATCTGGAATGTATCACCTCCAAACTGCTGAAGATCGGTACCACCGTTATCGAGGAGGACACCAGTGTGCGTGTCATCGGTAATGATCCGATCCAGAAGATCAACATCAAGACCATGCCGTATCCGGGTTTCCCGACCGATATGCAGCCGCAGATGGTTGCATTGCTGTCTATGTGCAGCGGTACCAGTATCATGACGGAGGGTGTTTGGGATAACCGTTTCAAATATGTCGATGAGCTGCGCAGAATGGGTGCTAACATCTCGGTAGACGGCCGTGTTGCTGTCATCGAGGG
>JBGUUN010000420.1:0-1501 GCA_045133555.1 Oscillospiraceae bacterium | reverse complement strand
CGGTAGACGGATACTCCACCGCCACATACTCGGTCTTTTTATACTTATTGATCGACAGATCATAGCCGTTGTCCACGATCTCTTGCTTCTCCACAAAGAAGCTCTGCTCGGTGCGTGCTCTCTCCTGCTCCGCGTCACGGTTATGGAAACGCGCAATGATGTCCGGAATATCGTTCTCCGCGATCTCGGTACGCTTATCGTCCAGCGAGAAACCGTCCGCTTTCATATCGTAAAACCATACCTTGTCGGTACCGCCGAAGCCGGTTTTGCGGAATATTAGTACCGCGGTAGATACACCCGCATACGGCTTGAATACGCCCGACGGCATCGAGATAACCGCTTCCAGGCGGTGGTTTTCGATCAACTCTTTACGGATGGCTTTATGCGCACCGGAGGAACCGAACAGTACACCGTCCGGTACGATGCAGGCGCAGCGTCCCTGCGGCTTTAACATACGCAAAAACAGGGTCAAAAACAAAAGCTCGGTCTTTTTGGTCTTGCAGACTTTGAGCAGATCCGCAGAAACGATCTCATTGTCCAGACTGCCCTTAAACGGCGGGTTTGCAAGGATCAGCGAGAATTTATCCTTGTCCGGATTCTGGTCGGATAAGCTGTCGCGGTATGCAATGTCCGGGTTATCCACGCCATGGGTCATCATGTTCATCGCGCCGATGCGCAGCATGGTACGGTCCATGTCATAGCCGTGGAACATGGTATTCATATAATGGTCTTTGCGCTGTTTGTTGTAGAAAATCTCTTTGCTGTACTTCTCTTTGAGGTAGTCGCCGGCATTGACTAAGAATCCCGAAGTGCCGCAGGCCGGGTCACAGATGGTATCCTCCGGGGTCGGCTGCATCAGCTCGACCATCATGCGGATAATATGGCGCGGGGTGCGGAACTGTCCGTTTAAGCCGGACTGTGCGATTTTATTCAGCAGATACTCGTAGACATCGCCGCGGACATCCTTATTCTGCGACTGTTCCTGCGCCATTCTGCCGTAGATATCGTCCAGTGCATCCACGACTTTGGAAAGCAGCAGTGCGGTCGGGAGCTTAAAGATCGCATCGTCCATGTATTTGGAGTAAGCGCTGTCCTTATCCGCGTGCAGGTTTTTGATAAAAGGAAAGACATTTTCCTGCATATTGGCATACATTGCTGTTGCCGGAAAGTCGCGGAATACCGACCAGCGCAGATGCTCGCCCGGCACTTCCCTGCCGCCGATGACGACAGTCTGCGGGAATTTGCTCTGATGCGGGATGCCAAGCATGGCGGCATCCTTAGCGCGGGTCTGATCGGTATGATCCAGATCGTGGATAAACATCATATAGGTGATCTGCTCGATGACGTCAAGCGGGTTGACAAGACCGCCCGCCGCAAAAACGTCCCATAAGCTATCGATTTTATTCTTTAATTCGCCGGTAATCATGGTTATTCTCCTAACTTTGGTGATAGTACTATTATATATGATTGGACTGTGAAAGTCAAATAAAATCTGCGGTAA
>JBGUUN010000419.1:0-5406 GCA_045133555.1 Oscillospiraceae bacterium | reverse complement strand
TTGGGACTGCATTCCGAGGACGGATTCAAGACCTTTACGGTCGATCCGGCAAAAGAGATCTTCGATCAGATCAACTGTTGTTTCCCGGTCGGTGAGCAGATGCATTATGTCAGCTATAACCGTTATACCGGTGAACTCAAGCAGACCACGCAGGATATGCCGAAGTATTAAAGCAAAAAAGCCCTTGTCTTTTTGGACAAGGGCTTTTTATTCTGCCGTTTCTTTGCATCGGATCAATTTTCGGTCGGTTTGCTGCCGATCGGCAGGGTCAAGATCACCTTAAATAAGTCGCCGTCGGTCTGTACTTTCAAGCTGCCTTCCATCAATTCGGCAAGCGAGAGGGCAATGGAAAGTCCCAATCCGCTGCCGGAGCTTAATGAACGGGAGGCATCGCCGCGGACAAAGCGGCGGGTCAGCTCCTCATCCGCGACCGTGATCTCCTGTGCGGAGATGTTGCGGACGGTAAGGGTTCCGTTTGCAAGCAGATCGATGTAAACACGGGTGGCATCCATGGCATATTTGCTGATGTTGGAGAACAGGTTATCCAAAATGCGCCACAGCATACGGTTGTCCGCAAAAAGGTAGACCTCCTCATCCGGCAGTCGCATCACAGGGGTTAAACCTTTTTCCTCGAAACGGTCGGTGTATTCACCCAAAGCCTGGTGGAGCAGCATACTGAAATTGACGTTGGTTAACTGCGGGGTCAGCGCACCGCTTTGTGCTTTGGAGGCTTCCACCAAGTCCTCGGTTAGTTTTTTGAGCCTTGCGGACTGGCGGGAGAGCACTGCGATATACTCTTTGGCGGTTTCGTCGTTTAAGTCGAGCTTATCAAGCAGATCGACATAGTTGATGATGGAGGTCATCGGTGTCTTGATGTCGTGGGAAACATTGGTCAAAAGCTCGGTCTGGAAGCGCTCGCTCTTCATCTGCTCGGCGACCGCGTTCTTGACTCCGTCACCGATCGAATTCAAGGTCTCTGCGTGCTGTTTGAATTCCCAGTACATACGGGAGGTGTCGATCTTCTCGGACAGACCGCCCTCCTTGATGCGTTTTGCACCGAGCTTTAACTGCTGCAGATTGATGACCGCAAAGAAGAATGCCGTACCGAGCATGACCATTGCCGCAAGCCATGCAACCACTAAGAATGCGATGAGGCCCTCCGCACGGAATTTGCAGGCATTGCCAAAGAGCAGTAAGAATAAGCCCGAGAGGATAAAGATGCCGCCAAACAGGATACCTGCCTTCCACCAAAGCGAGAGATTTCTCCAGAGATAGGAGCATTTCGGCTTGAGCGGAGCAATGAACTTTCGGTGAAGGAATCGGCCGATGCGGTAGAGAATGCCGGTATTCCAGAAGGTCTTGCAGCGGCATTTTTTGACAGTCAGGCAAAGCAGCCAGGTGAATAACAGCCAGAGAATGCCGATATAAAGCGGCAGACAGTAAAACCAGAGATCGACACTCCAGACAAGCTTTATGAGATCGATTGCAGCGAAGCCTACCGTAACAGTCAAGACAGGGAAAGCAAACAAGACTAACAGGATTGAATACGGAAGGTGGAAAAGTACCTTGCTGCAGCGCACCTCATCCGAACCTTTTTGTTTACCTGCCGAGAGGATCAGAAGGATCGAGCAGAGCAGCATGACCAGAATCGAAATAGCGCCGAATACATATCCCCAGTAGCGCATCGCATAGACAAATTGAAATCCGTGGTACAGATATCCGGTCAGGGAACCTTCTTTCGGCTGGTACAGATGAGCCTCTATGGTAAAGCGTCTTGCTTCGTTGAAGTAAGCATCCTCCAAGTTGTAGCTGCTAAGCGGTTTGGAGTATGCTCGTTTGAGATAAATGATTCGATTATTAAACTTTACTTTGAAGTTGACACCGGTTTGTTCCTGAAAATCATCGATTTCTTGGTATATAATATCTGCCTTTTCCCAGTTGTATATATTTTCATCCAGGAGATTAAACAGCGCGACTGCTTCCCGTTTTAACAAAGGCTCATAGAGCCGTGCCATAGCGGAATCGGTTGGCGTAGAGTAGAGTTCTCCTTCAACCGCCAACAATGCGCTGATGCCAAAAAGGGATGCCGAGAGCGTGGATATGACCAGCAAAACGGTTAAAATCACCTTCCATGTGCGGGAGAGTTTCATTCGTAACACCTCATTTCATTTTCGTATCGTTGATGCGGTAGCCTTGGCCCCATACGATGGTCAGATACCGCGGCTCGTTTGGGTTGATCTCGATCTTTTCACGCAGATGCCGGATATGTACCGCAACGGTATTCGCCGACGCAAACGGCTTGCAGCCGTGTAAGCCCTCGTACAGTTCATCCGGAGAGAACACCTTGCCCGGAGAGCGCATCAGCATCTCTAAGATCGCATATTCGGTCTTGGTGAGATTTACCGGCACACCGTCCACCGTTACGGTTTTGGATGCGGTATCGGCGATGATGCTGCCGACGATCAGCTCATGCGGATTTTTGGCAGCCCCGCCCAAGGTGTGGTAGCGTCTAAGCTGCGAGCGCACCCTTGCGAGCAGTTCGATCGGGACAAAGGGTTTGGTGATATAATCATCCGCACCGACGGTCAGTCCTAAAACCTTGTCGGCATCCTCACTTTTTGCGGTGAGCAGGATGATCGGAATATTGCTTGTCTTGCGCAGATGGGTGGTCAGTTCGATGCCGTTCATGCCGGGCATCATGATGTCAAGCAGGATGAGGTCGATATCCGGCTGCGCATCCAGAGCTTTTTGTGCCTGGGCGGCATTATAGCAGCAGACCGTCTGATAGCCTTCTGCAGTCAAATAGATGTTGATGGCGGAAACGATATCTTTTTCGTCATCGCAGATCATGATCTTATGCATTGGGAGTACCCCTTTCGTTTGCTTTACAATTTAAGTATACCATGAAGTTTCTTAAGATTCCAGTAGCAAATTTCTTAAGATTTTCTTAAGAAACGGCGGGATATGATTGCAGGTCTTGGCGGTTTGTGGTATAATGAAGTAAAATGTCGGAGGTGACATCATGGATAATTTATTGGAATATAACTGCCCCAACTGCGGCGGTCAGATCCAGTTTGAAGCCGGTACCCAGATGATGGTCTGTCCGTACTGCGACAGTCAGTTTGTGCCGGAGGAAATAGAGCAGCATCAGGAATACATGGAAAACGAAAAAGAGCAGACCTTTGCGGCCTACGATACGCTTGCAAACGAGGATGAACTGGCGGAATACATCTGCAATAACTGCGGTGCCGAGGTCATCTGTGCCCCGACCACAGCGGCGACCGTCTGCCCGTATTGCGACAGCCCGATGGTGGTATCGCAGAAGGTGTCGGGCATTCTGCGCCCGGAATTCGTCATCCCGTTTGCGCTGGACAAGTCGGCTGCATCCGAGGCGTTAAAACGCCATCTCAAATGGAAATGGCTGGTGCCCAAGCAGTTTAAGACCGAACGCAGTCTGGATAAATTCGAGGGTATCTACATCCCGTTCTGGCTGTATGACTGTACCGCCGATGCATCGCTGCGCTTTAAAGCCACCAAAAAACGCACCTGGTACAGCGGCGATTACCGCTATACCGAGACCAAGCATTATATGCTGTACCGCGAAGGCTCGCTGGGCTTTGACCTGGTACCGGTGGACGGTTTCAAAGCCGCCGACAGCAATTATACCGAGGCACTCGAACCGTACGATTACAGTAAATTGACCCCGTTCTCGCCGTCCTATCTGGCAGGCTATACCGCCGACCGCTATGATATCGATTCCGAGGGTGCGGCACCGCGTGCCGAGATGCGCATCAAGAATTCGGTGGTCCATGAATTCGAGAAAACCGCTGTCGGGTACAATTCCTGCACGCTGGATTACGCCAATCTGCGTTATAAGGAGCAGAAGGTGCATTATGTGCTGATGCCGGTCTGGATGCTCAACACCACCTACCGCGGCAAGGAATACCGCTTTGCAATGAACGGTCAGACCGGTAAATTCGTCGGTCAGTTTCCGATGTCGGTGCTGCGTTTCTGGCTGACGGTGCTGCTTGGCATGATCCCGCTGACGCCGCTGATTTTATGGATCATCACGAATCTGTAAGGAGGGTGATACGATGTTTGAGTATATCATGCTTGCACTGTTGATCAGCTTTGTGATCTCGCTTTTGATCGCGCTGGGGTTCCGTGCACAGCTCAAAACCGCAAGAAAGCAGCAGTTTGCTTCCAATTATATTCGCCGCGGCAGCTTTAAGCTCGATCACAGCCGCGATAAATATCTCTACTCCAATACCACCAAGACAAAGGTCAGAGATTCCGGAAGATAAAAAAGACATCCCGCCGTGTAGGACAGCGGGATGTTTTTTTGCATAGGATGGTTTAGTTTTTGCGGTTGCATAAGAAGAATCCGAAGCCGCCGCCGCATAAGCCGCCCAAAATGTGGGCAAACTGCGATACATTGTCCTTTAAGGTAAGACCGCCTAAGACCTCATTGCCGATGTAGACCACAGCGACCAGAATAAAGGTAAGCGGGATGCCCTCGGTGCGTACTAAGCTGTATGCCGCAAGGATGATGAGCATGAACACAAGCCCCGATGCACCGCACAGGGATACATTCGGAAACAGCAGCACGTTTAAGATACCGGTGATGCCGGCGGTGAATAAGATCATCCAAAACAGCTTTTTGCTGCCGAATTTATTCTCCACCATCGGCGCAAGCAGCAGGAATAAGGTGAAATTTCCGGTGAAATGCGACACACCCGAGTGTCCGAGCACATGGGTAAATAAACGTAAGTAGAAAAGCGGGTCGCGCAGCGAGCTGCGGTAGACCGAAAACAGCATGCCGGTGGTGAGTCCGTCGGTGATGATGCCGGCGACCGTTGCGGCAAGCGCTAAAATCGTAAAGGTCAGCGAGACCGGTGCATTGTAGGAAATACGGATCTTTTTCATAGGTATCCTCCTTTTGCAAAACGTGTCGAATCGTTGTCTTTATTATAGCACCAAATGCATCGGATTGCAATGGCGTTTTGATTCTGCTGCAGAAAATGCAGGAATGAAACGATCATTTTGCAAAGGTGGGGGATGTGGGGAGGAATCAGCCGCTTCGGATGCCGGTGCAGATCTGCGTTTTTGGACAAATGAGGCGGGGTTACAGGAAAATCCTGTCGGATTTTTTTCGTTTTTTCGCTGTTTTGTGACGGTTGCACAATATGGATGGCCTTGATTTGTAAAAATTCGTCGTGGGTTGGTTGCAAGAATTGGAAAAGTATCTTGCAAAAAGGTTGGCTTTGGTGTATAATAATACGGTAAACCGTTTTTCCCCCGCAATTATGTTTGGCGGGTGATGCAAAGTAAGCATCAATTTATGATAGATCACACGGAGGGTAGTCAGATGGCAGATAAACTTGATCTGATGAATTTGTCCTTAGA
>JBGUUN010000418.1:0-4566 GCA_045133555.1 Oscillospiraceae bacterium | reverse complement strand
TTGAATCCGATGCGTCGGGATCTTTATCGGAGCAATATTTTGCGATAATGGCTTGACTTTCGCTTGAAAAAGGTGTATACTTTTATGAAGAAAAGCTTAAAAGCGATAAAGCGAATGGAGAGTGATCGGATATGAAAATAGCGGTAGTAGGATTGGGTTTGATCGGCGGTTCGTTTTGCAAGGCCATTTCGGCACGCACAAAACACACAGTATACGGCATGAATCGCAGTAAAGAGGTCATTGAGAAGGCGATCGCCTGCGGTGCGATCGAGAAAGAGATCGGGCTGGAAGATTTGGCGGAATGTGATCTGGTGATTTTGGGATACCATCCGGAACTGACCATCAAATTTATAAACGAGAATGCGCAGTATCTGCCAAAGGACGGCATTGTCATGGATACCTGTGGCGTCAAGCGTACCATCCTGGATAAAACCAAGGAGATCCTTGCCAAAAACGGTGTTCGGTTTGTCGGTGTTCATCCGATGGCAGGTCGTGAATTCTCGGGATTTGACTATGCATTGGAAGATTTGTATGACGGTGCCAGCTTGATTATCACCCGGAATGAGGATACGGATAAAGAGGCGGTCAAGGTTATCGAGAAGCTTGGTTATGAGATCGGATTTGGCCGTGTGGTCATCACCGATGCAGTGACCCATGATGCTACCATTGCGTTTACCTCGCAGATTGCGCACGTTTTGTCCAATGCATATGTAAAAAGCCCGACCTTATACAATGAGAGCGGCTTCTCGGCAGGCAGCTTTAAGGACCTGTCCCGTGTTGCGATGCTGAATGCGGATATGTGGACCGAACTGTTTTTCATGAACCGTATCCCGCTGCTGTTCGAGGTACAGAGTTTGATCTATCATCTGCAGCAGTACTGTGATGCTCTGGAAGCCGATGACCGAGAGAAGATGCATAAGCTGCTGGTGGACGGTACCAACCGCAAAAAATGGAGTCTGGAGAATGCAGCCGAGGTGGATGCGGCGGCAAAAGAAGCCAGAGAAGAATACATCCGCGAACATCTGACCGATATGGAGATAGACTTAAAATGAAACTGATTTCCTGGAATGTTAACGGTCTGCGGGCTTGCATGACCAAGGGTTTTGCTGAGAGTTTTGCAGCATTTGATGCGGATATTTTCTGCCTGCAGGAGACAAAAATGCATCCGTCGCAGGCGGATATCGCATTTGAAGGATATGAAAGCTACTGGAATGCGGCTGAGAAGAAGGGGTATTCCGGTACGGCGATTTTCACCCGTATCAAACCGATTTCGGTGTCTTACGGCATTGGAGTGGAAGAATTTGATACCGAAGGACGTGTGATCACACTGGAATTTGAGGATCGTTATGTTGTGACCTGCTATACGCCGAATGCACAGCGTGAACTGACCCGTTTGGACTTCAGAATGGCGTGGGAAGATGCTTTCTTGGCGTATTTAAAGACATTGGATGCGAAGAAACCGGTTGTATTCTGTGGGGATTTGAATGTTGCCCACAAAGAAATCGACCTTAAGAATCCGAAAACCAACCGCAAGAATGCGGGATTTACCGATGAGGAGCGCGGTAAGATGACGGTACTGCTTGAAAATGGATTTACCGATAGCTTCCGTTATTTATACCCGGATAAAACCGATGCCTATACCTGGTGGAGTTATATGGCAAATGCCAGAGCACGCAACATCGGTTGGAGAATCGACTATTTCATCGTATCGGACCGTATAAAAGACAATATCAAGGCTGCGGATATCCATCCGGATGTGCTTGGCAGTGATCATTGTCCGGTCGAGCTTGTGATCGAATAAAAAAACGGTATCACCGGGAAGGTGATACCGTTTTGCTTTGTTTTTGACTCAGTCGCCGCGGAAGCCGTGGCCGATGATCTCGCTGGTGGTAGAGATCAGCATGAATGCCTTCGGATCTACCTGCTTGATAAAGTTACGCAGCTTAACAGCCTGGCTGCGGCTCATGACGGTAAAGATCAAGGTCTTGTCTTTGCCGGAGAAAGCACCCTTTGCATCCACAATGGTGGCACTGCGCTTTAAGGTGTTGGTGATATATTCACAGATCGGCTGCGGTTTGTCACAAACGATGTTGAAATATTTGCAGCGGTTGATGTTCTCGATAACGCTGTCGATGACAAGAGATTTCGCTAAGAAACCGAGTACATTGAAAATTGCGGTCTGTATATTGAATACAAAGAAAGAGATGATGACCACGGCAACGTCGGTAAACATAAGAGCTGTACCGATGTTGAGGCTGGTATATTTCTTTAAGATCATGGCAACGATATCGGTACCGCCGCCGGAAGCCTGCATATTGAATAGCATTGCGGCGCCGAGTGCCGGCAGGAAGATTGCAAAGCAAACTTCAAGCATCGGTTGATCGGTCAGCGGTTTGGAAAGCGGAAGCACGATCTCCAAAAGCCAGAGCGCAGCAGAGCTGAGTAAGCTGACATAAACCGTTTTGAAGGCAAAATTACGGCCGATAAAGATAAAACCCAAAACGATCAAAACAACGTTGACCACAAGGTTGATCTGACCGGCAGTAAACGGCAGCAGCTTTGCAGCAAGTACCGAGATACCGGATACACCGCCGAAAGAGAAGTTGTTTGGAAATTTAAACAGATAGATACCAAGCGACATGATCATGGTCGCAAGTGTCAGCATACCATATTCTTTCACGGTACGCAAAGCAGGATGTTGTGAGGCAAGCTTTTTCATGATATTCAATCTCCGTTATGCGTAAAATTGCATATATTTGCTTATATTATAGCACAATACGCCAAAGAATTCAACGTTTTGCAATAACTTTTTTTGTGTTTTACTGAAATTTTGCTTCCTGCAAGAATCTGCATACGTTTGTGCAAAATCAGTGGACAGAACCTTTACCTGTCCATTCAGCTGTGCATATTTGCATTTTTTTAGTTGGTAAAATTCAAAAAAAGTACATGAATTTAGGATAAGAATACTGTATACTGTTTATATCCCCCAAAAGTGATTTGGGACAGGATAGACAAGTCAAAGGAGATAAGAGCTATGTACCAGGAAATGATGGATACCATCGGTTTTGTCGCACAGACGGACAGTGAGGTTGCGGCAGCTATGAGCGAGGAGCTTGCTCGTCAGAGAAGAAATTTGGAATTGATCGCAAGTGAGAATATTGTTTCTCCGGCAGTTATGGCTGCTATGGGCAGTATTCTGACCAATAAATATGCGGAAGGTTATCCGGGTAAACGTTACTACGGCGGATGCCAGTGTGTGGACGTTGTAGAGCAGATCGCAATCGACCGTGCTAAAAAACTGTTCGGTGCAGAACATGCAAATGTACAGCCGCATTCCGGCGCACAGGCTAACATTGCGGTTTATTTTGCACTGCTGCAGCCGGGTGATACCGTAATGGGTATGTCCTTGGCAGACGGCGGTCATCTGACCCACGGTTCTCCGGTCAATATGTCCGGTAAATATTTTAATTTCGTATCCTACGGTGTTGATGATGAGACCCAGGTCATCAACTATGATAAAGTCCGTGAAATGGCAATCGAGTGCAAACCGAAACTGATCGTTGCGGGTGCATCCGCATATCCGCGTGTGATCGATTTTGCCAAACTGCGTGAGATCGCAGATGAGGTCGGTGCATATCTGATGGTAGATATGGCACACATCGCAGGTCTGGTCGCTGCAGGTGAGCATCCGAATCCGGTGCCGTACTGTGATGTTGTCACCACCACCACCCATAAAACTTTGCGCGGTCCGCGCGGCGGTCTGATCTTATGCAAAGAGGAACTTGCAAAACAGATCGATAAAGCGATCTTCCCGGGTACACAGGGCGGTCCGCTGGAGCATATCATTGCAGCGAAAGCAGTCTGCTTCGGTGAGGCACTCAAACCGGAATTCAAAGAATACCAGCATCAGATCGTATTAAACTGTAAGGCGCTGGAGAATGCGCTGCGCGGTTACGGTATCGATATGGTATCCGGCGGTACCGATAACCATCTGCTGCTGCTTGATTTACGCAGCATGAACATCACCGGTAAAGAGCTGGAAAAACGTCTGGACGAGGTTCAGATCACCGTAAATAAAAATGCGATCCCGAATGACCCGCAGAAACCGTTTGTCACCTCGGGTATCCGTGTGGGTACCGCTGCTGTTACCACCCGCGGTCTCAAAGAAGATGATATGAAGGTCATTGCGGAATGTATCTATCGCACCATCACCGATTTTGAAAATGCCGATGATATCCGTGCGAAAGTGGATGCACTGTGCGCAAAATATCCGTTATATGAATAATGGCTGTTAAAAGCATTTGAAAGCAGAACGCATACGGCAAATGTCGTATGCGTTTTTTATTTTGACAAGATTTACTACTTCCAAATTTACTGTTAACATGCTATAATAAACAAAAGACCATAAAAATAGATGGAGGGATTTTTATGAGAAGACAGATCAAAATCGACCGCAATACGGTCATTGCAACCCCAAATGAAAAAATGTGGGGTATCTTTTATGAGGAGATCAACCATGCCGGCGACGGCGGTATTTACGGTGAGCTGATCCGCAACCGTACCTTT
>JBGUUN010000417.1:0-2568 GCA_045133555.1 Oscillospiraceae bacterium | reverse complement strand
ATCGCCGATTTATACGGCACTCCGCTTTATGTCATGGATGAGGACCTCATCCGTGAAAACTGCCGCGCTTACTATAATTCCCTGCAGGAATACTACGGCGGCAACGGCCTTGTATGCTATGCAAGTAAGGCATTCTGCTGCAAACAGATCTATCGTATCGTCCGTGAGGAAGGACTTGGCACCGACTGCGTGTCCTTAGGCGAGCTGTATACCGCACTGGCTGTCGGCTTTGACCCGGAAAATATCTGCTACCATGGCAATAATAAAACCAAATCCGAGCTGAAAACCGTTTTAAAAGAAGGTGTCGGCAGAATCGTCTGCGATAACCTCAATGAGCTGCGTACCCTGGATAAACTCGCAGCCGAGATCGGCTATGCACCGAAGGTGCTGTTACGCATCACCCCGGGTATCTCCGCACATACCCACGCATTTGTCCAGACCGGTCAGTCCGATTCCAAATTCGGCTTTGCACTCGAAGGCGGCTATGCGCTGGAAGCGGCAAGACTGGCGGCTTCTTTGAAGCACTTAAACTTTGTCGGTGTGCATTGCCATATCGGCAGCCAGATCTTCGATGTTGACCCGTTTGAACTGGCAGCAAAAGTCATGGTAAACTTTATGGCTGACCTTGCCGATGAGGGCATTGTTTTGACCGAATGTGACTTGGGCGGCGGCTTCGGTATCTGCTATACCGCAGAGGATGATCCGGTGGACTACGGCGCATATATGGGCAAAGTTTCCAAAGTACTGCATGAGGAGGCTGCAAAACGCGGCATCGAAGCACCGTTTGTCATCTTAGAGCCGGGCAGAAGCCTGGTCGGCAGCGCTGGTACTACGCTGTATGAGGTCGGCTCGATCAAGGAAGTACCGGGCGGCAAGACCTATCTGGCAGTGGACGGCGGCATGACAGATAATATTCGCCCGTCGCTGTATGAGGCAGAGTATACCTTCTACGCTGCGGATAAGATGGATTCTCCGCGCGAGAAAACCTATACCGTCGCAGGCAGATGCTGCGAAAGCGGTGACTTACTCGGCACCACTGCTTTGCCGGAAATGGAGAGCGGTGATGTTCTGGCGGTCGCTGCGACCGGTGCATATTGCTTTGCTATGAGCAGCAACTATAACCGCGTTTTGCGTCCGGGTGTGCTGTTTGTATCCGAGGGCGAGATGTATATGGGTGTTGAGCCGCAGACCTATGAAGATCTGATGAAAAACGATAACTAAGGTGCTGTATGAAGGAAGAACATTATCGCGGTATTACGGAATTTATCCGTTCCAGGCCGTTTTTGCATAACTGGACCCGCATGGCGGACCGCATGTGTCCGTATTTGATCGCTGCGATCTATTTCAGCGGCGGACTGGTTTTGTTCGAACGCGGACATTACAATGATCTGCTTTGGTACTTTGGGATGCCGGCATTCAAATTCGTGCTGGTGACCCTTCTGCGTAAGATCTTAAATTTTCCCAGACCGTACGATGTATATCACTTTAACCCGATCGGTCCGTATGAGCCGGGCAAAGGAAAGAGCTTTCCGTCGCGTCATACCGCAAGCGCATTTGCGATCGCAAGAGCGCTGTGGTATGTGGATAAGAGTTTTTTTGCGATCGGCTTTCTGATCGCCTGCAGCGTCGGTATGCTGCGCATCATGACCGGTAAGCATTTTCCGAAGGATGTACTCGCAGCGATGATTTTTGTACTCTGAGATATGAGGTGAGAGATAATGGGGGCAAACGGCAGATTTTTCCTCTGCGGCAGCTTTGCGGCGGACTATGACCGCTATGATGTCAAAAACGGTATGCTGTTTTTGCATTTGGAGCAGCAGGAGGGGGAATACTATATCCTTGCCGATGAAATGCTGGTTTGCAAACTGCGCCTTGCGGGCGAACACTTTGCGGCATATATCGACAGAGAAGCCCGTTTTGTAAGCCTTTATCTTCTGGCTTTAGATAAGCTGTATCCGGTCGGCAGGATGCCTTTGGAAATTGCGGAGCAGAATCAAGCCGGCAGCGGCTCGGGAAGCGGCGGCTACGGATTGGAGCTGATTTGATGGAGATGCGCGGGATACATATCAACTGGACAAAACCGCTTACCGTACGCAAAAAAGCGGTAAATGTCGAGGATTTTGAGCTGATGACCACCGTTTTGTCCGCATTGCAGTTTCGCAAATTGTACGGACGCATCGAGCTTTACACCGACCAAAACGGATATCGATTCTACGAATCGATCGGATTTTTGCCGCTGTGGGATGCGGTGCATCCGCTTGAAGTGCCGGATACCGTGGATGCCAATGCCTTCTGGGCGGCAGGAAAGTTATATGCCCTGCGGCAGGCGAAAGCGCCTGTCTGTATGATCGATACCGATTTCATTCTCTGGAAGAAAATCACACCGACCGCACCGTTTATAGCGGCACATACCGAAGCAGTCGGGAATACGGTCTATCCGTCGGATTTGAAAACTTATGATACCGCATATGAGCCGTTTTATGCGATGCCTGCGGATGCACCGGCGTATAACACCGCCTGTTTGTTTTTTACCGATGAGGGATTCAAAAACACCTATCTGGATGCGGC
>JBGUUN010000416.1:0-1694 GCA_045133555.1 Oscillospiraceae bacterium | reverse complement strand
CTTGCTTGTAAGCAGGTGCTTATTTCCTTTTGTGCAGAAAAGAGGAAATGCTATGAAAAGATTCCTGTCCCGCTTGCTTCATGCCTTCTTCCCATCCTACTGCATCTATTGCGGCGAATTGACCGCTGCGGATGTTTCCTGCTGTGAGGCATGTCGGGAGAAATTGGTCGCAGCGGATGAAAACGGTACGGTATATGCGGTCAGCCGTATGCGGTATGCCAAGGCGTTGATATCGGTCTATCGCTATGATATATGCAGCAGAAATGCGGTGTTTCGCTTGAAATTCCATGATGATCGCGGTGCGGCAAAACCGATCGCAAAAGAGATGGCAGAGAAGATCAACCGCTATTATCTGGAACAGTCCATCCTGCCAAAACACGCATTGGATATCATACTTCCTGTCCCGATGCATCCAAAGGCGGTGCGCAAACGCGGCTATAATCAGTCGGCTTTGCTTGCAAAACGGATCGCGGAAAGCCTTGATATCCCGTATTCCGACCGTATCTTATATAAGATCAAGCACACCCAAAAACAGCATACCGTATCTTTTGCACAGCGTGAGACCAACCTGGAAAACGCATTCGTGGTTAAAGATGCTGCGGCGGTTCGTGATAAGTGGATCTTGCTTGTGGATGATGTCTGCACCAGCGGCAATACCTTTGCACACTGTACCAAGACGCTGAAGGATGCGGGTGCCAAAGAAATCGTCTGTGCCTCCTTCCTATTACGCAAAGGCAGATGGCGCGGTTATTGCTATCCCAAAGACCATTTTCCAAAAAGATACCGTTTTTAAGCGAAGGAAATTTTCTTCGCTTTTTTATTTTTTCTTGACATATACCCCATAGGGGTATATAATTAAGTTGTAAGATACCCCCATAGGGTATAGGAGGATGATATGGAAACAAATTGTTGTTGTCATAAAACCAAGGTGCGTGAGCCGGAGGAGATCAAATCTCTGCTCAACCGTTTGAGCCGCATTGAAGGGCAGATCCGCGGGATTCGCGGTATGGTGGAGAAGGATGCCTACTGCACCGATATTTTGACCCAGGTCTCGGCGGTCAGTGCAGCACTTGGTGCATTCAATAAGGAATTGCTTGCCAACCACATCAAGACCTGCGTAGCGGAGGATATCCGTGCGGGAAAGGATGAAACGGTGGATGAATTGGTAGGCGTTTTACAGAAGCTGATGAAATAGGAGGGAAACGATGGAACAATATAACGTGACCGGAATGAGCTGTGCTGCCTGTGTCGCAAGAGTGGAAAAAGCGGTGAATCAGGTGGAGGGCGTTACTTCCTGTTCGGTGAGCCTGTTGACCAATTCCATGGGTGTCGAGGGAACTGCTTCGGCAGATGCGATCATTGCCGCAGTCGGCAAAGCGGGCTACGGTGCAAGCGTCAAGGGCGCATCACAGCAAAGTGTGCAAAGTGAGGATACGCTTGCCGATAAAGAGACCCCGATCTTAAGAAAAAGACTGTGCTGGTCGGTCGGATTTGTGCTTGTTTTGATGTATTTCTCGATGGGGCATATGATGGGGATGCCGATGCCGGCATTCTTCCATCATAATCCGGTGGCAAACGGACTGCTGCAGCTGCTGCTTGCGGCGATCGTCATGGTCATCAATCAGAAGTTTTTTATCAACGGTATCAAGGGCATTTTGCACCGCTCTCCGAATATGGATACGTTGGTCGCACTC
>JBGUUN010000415.1:0-9156 GCA_045133555.1 Oscillospiraceae bacterium | reverse complement strand
TTGCTGCAGCAGTCGATGAGCATGGAGATCCCTGCGGAGAAATTATTTGCGGAGATGGACCGCAGATTAACGGTCATGAGCGAATCTGTCATCGAAGGCAGCAAACCTGGCATTCGTTCGCAAAGCGGCTTGACCGGCGGCGATGCCTACAAATTATTATGCCAAATCCAAAAAGGCAAAACGCTTTGCGGCGGCGTCATTGCATCCGCGATCGAAAAAGCGCTTGCGGTATCGGAATACAATGCGGCGATGGGACGTATCGTTGCATCCCCGACTGCCGGCTCCTGCGGTATTTTACCGGCAGCCATCCTTACCATGACAGAACACCACGGTGTTTCCCGTCGTGATGCGGTCATGGCATTATTCACCGCTGCGGCTGTGGGCATGGTCATTGCAAACTGTGCGACCATTGCGGGTGCGGAAGGCGGATGTCAGGCGGAATGCGGTGCGGCATCGGCCATGGCGGCGGCTGCGATCGTAGAATGTATGGGCGGTACACCGAAGCAATGCGAGCATGCGGCGGCGATGGCACTCAAAAACATTTTAGGTCTGGTATGCGACCCGGTTGCGGGCTTGGTCGAGATCCCCTGCATCAAGCGCAATGCGGGTGGTGTGACCGGTGCATTTACCGCTGCGGAGATGGCACTTGCCGGTATCGAGAGCAAGATCCCGTGCGACGAGGTCATTTTGGCGATGAAGCGTGTCGGCGACAGCATGCCGTGTGCGCTTCGTGAGACTGCGGAGGGCGGTCTTGCGGACACCCCGACCGGCAGACAGTTATACGAGCAGGTATTTGGGCGAAGTGAATAAACCGCACAAAAGCTGTCACCTTTGAACGGGTGACAGCTTTTGTATTGCATAAAACCTTAAGAAATTCTTAAGATTTCCTTATTTTATTGATTTTTTTGTTAAATCATGTTATAATTTATACAACGGAATAGAATATGACATAACATTCGTTTTGGTTTTGTGCAACGGAGGTTACGAAAATGGAAGAACCTGTAACTTTGGACTGAATCGAGAATTTGTCGCCCTCGATTCATTAATATTTATTTCTGACAAAGAAGTTAATATTTTTATAAGAGGTAATTATCATGATTAAAAAACACTTCAAAATTCTTAGTATTTTCCTTAGCTTCATGCTTTGTTTTTCCGCTTTTCCTGTAATGGCTTCAGAACAAGATGAACCTGCTGAAGCAGCATACGGTGAAGCTATCACAATTACAATGCCTGTTCATTATCGTCAAAGTGACTCAAGATGGGCATCTGACATCATGCTATCGTGTGGAGATACCATAGGTCAGTCTGGATGCGCTATCACAAGTTTTGCTATGATTGTTAATTTTTATGGTAGTACTGATGATCCAGGTGATGTTAATACGCGATTAGGGAATAATGCCTGCCCCATTCAATACAGTACCGCTGGTTCACTATATGGTCTAACCACACAAACGTTGTGTTACAATGATTCCACCATTTCTAAAGATTCAGCGATCAATCTAATGAAACCACATATTTTTCAAAATCGCCCTATCCTAGTTGGTATGAAAAAAGGCAGTAGCACACACTTTGTGGTTGCAACTGGTTATGTTGATATGCAAGAACTGGGAACATCTGATCCGTATATTCCGATTTTGGATCCATCTACATATTATAACAAAACCTCTCTCAACCAATACTATGCCGATGGTTGGGCAGTACATCGCCTGTATGTTTACTACTAAAAAAATATTAATGTTTATTTCCGTAGTATTCTGTATTTTGTTGGCAGGCTGTCAAAGCGATCGTGTCTCAAATCCTCAAAGTCTAACCCAAAATGAAATCTCGATCGAAGATATGTATAACGAAGCATCTTTTGATGTATTCATGCAGTCAAAATATCGCGGCATCGTGCAGTACGATTATGTAGGGCAGCCCGAAGCCGCGATCGGTGCAAAAACCATATCCGGCGGATTTACACAGATTTGCGGTCAGATTGAATATCTGGATATATGGGATCCAAGCGGAACTGCGGAAGGACCTCCGGGTGATATTAACTGGCTTACCTATCCGCTTTTGGAGCTGCGCGCTTTTCCTAAGGAGGATGTGAAAGAAAACTGTTATGTGATGATCGGACTTGAAAAATACCGTTTCAAAGAGTTGCAGGATTTTATGATATTTGAAACCGAGAATCTATGCATCTACGATTTGATGTTTTTTGATTCTGAACAAACATATGAGGATTACATCCGCAAAACATTACAGCCGATGCTGGATACGCGCTTGGAGGATAACCCTGAGTTTTCGGAAGATGATTACATTCAGTTAATGATCGATCTTCGCAGTTGGCTGATCGACCGGCTTCAAACCGATTTTCCGATTTCAGACTAAACCATAAAAAGCTGTCACCTTTGAACGGGTGACAGCTTTTTTACTTACAATATTAAACAGATCAGGCCGCTGCAGCCTTCGTTGATGATGCGTTCGATGGTTTCCTGCAGCTTCATTCTGGCATCCTGCGGCATCTGGGCAAGCTTATTATGCAGTCCCTCATTGACCAGTTCATGCAGGGATTTGCCGAAGATGTTGCTTTGCCAGATCTTATGCGGATCTTCCTCGAATTCCGCCATTAAGTACTTGACCAGTTCCTCACTTTGGCGTTCGCTGCCGACGATCGGAGCGACCTCGGTGGTGATATCGGCGCGCATCATATGGATGCTCGGAGCGGATGCCTTCAATCTGACGCCGTACTTCCCGCCCTGCTTGATGATCTGCGGCTCGCTTAAATTCAGTTCCTCCGGCTGCGGCATCACGATACCGTAACCGGTTGCCTCGACCTGCTGCAATGCGGAGTCGAGTTTTTTATATTTTTCGCGGATCTCGGAGAGTTCCCGCAGCAGCGGCATCAATTCGGATTCATCTGTGATGGCAATACCGGTCAGTTCACTTAATGTCTTATAAAACAGATCTTCATTCAGCCTCAGGGAGAGTCTTGCTTCCCCCACCCCAAGATCAACGCTTTTTAACTGTGCTTCCTCGATATATTGACATTGCGGCAGCTTTTCACACAACAGATTCAGCTCATAGATTTTAACGATGTCCCCCGCATACTGTTTTAAGCAATCGGTGATCTCGCTTTTGAGCCAATGATCTTTTGGAAGCTGCATCACCCATTTGGGCATGGTGACCGCAACGCTGCGTACCGGGAATTCATACAGCACCTGCTTTAAGATCTCGGTCAGTTCTTCTTTCTGTAGATCCAGGCAGTTGACCGGAATGACCGGGACATCATAGCTTTGCGCTTTGGATGCAGCGAGTTTTACGGACTGCTCCGTATGCGGGTCGGTGCAGTTTAGAAGTACAACAAACGGTTTACCGAGTTCTTTGAGCTCGGTGATGACCCGCTCTTCCGCCTGCTTGTACTCCGAAAGCGGAATATCGCTCAACGATCCGTCGGTGGTTACCACGATACCGATGGTGGAGTGTTCCGAAATGACCTTACGGGTTCCGATCTCCGCAGCCATATTAAACGGTACGGGATGATCAAACCAAGGGGTCTGCACCAGCCGCGGCTGCTCATCCTCGATATACCCGAGTGCGCTGGGAACAACGTAACCGACACAGTCGATAAGTCGGACAGTCAATGCCGTATGATCGTCGGGGCGGATGGTTGCCCCCTCCTCGGGGATGAATTTCGGCTCGGTGGTCATGATGGTGCGGCCTGCGGCAGACTGCGGCAGTTCATCCACTGCACGATCTTTTTGATAGCCCTCCTCCATCTGCGGTATGACTAAGTTTTTCATAAACTGCTTGATAAAGGTGGATTTTCCGGTGCGCACCGGTCCGACCACACCGATATAGATATCTCCGCCGGTGCGTGCGGCGATGGTCTCATAAATGCTGCCGCTTGCCCCCGGCAGTGTTTTCGTTAATACAGTTGTCATACTGCGTCCTCCGTTTCATGATGTACCGACTCTGACGGTCTTTGCTTCATGATATGTGAAAGCGCAAAAGAATATGCCCGACAGCATTTTGTCGGGCACAAATGTTTTTATTTATTCTGCAATTCCCGCAGCACCTTCTTAAACCGATATGCAAACAGCACTGCGGTGAAAGACACGGCAAGAAAATCCGCGATCGGCTCGGCGGAATAGACTGCCATGGTACGGTCGGACAGCAATGCCGGCATCAGGTAGATAAGCGGCAGCAGCAGCACAAATTTTCGCACCACCGCAACGATGATGGAAGATTTTGCATTGCCGAGGGCGATGAAGGTCATCTGGCAGGCGATCTGGATACCGAACAGCAAGAGCGAGCCGCAATAGATGCGAAGTGCCTTTGCGGTAAATGCAAGCAGGATTGGGTCCGGGGTAAAGATGGATGCAAAAAACTCCGGTGCAAGCATGATAGCAGTCCAAAGCGAAACCGAATAGGTCATACTTACGATGATCAGCAGGCGAACTGTCTTTTTGATACGGTCGATATTTTTTGCACCGTAGTTATAACTGGTGATCGGCTGTGCGCCCTGACCCAAGCCGTTCATCGGCAGCATTACAAACTGCATGACGCTGGTTAAGATGGTCATGGCACCGACTGCGGTATCACCGCCGTATTTGAGCAGCGAAGCATTAAAGCAGACCGAAATGACGCTTTCACTTGCCTGCATGACAAACGGAGCAAGTCCCAAAGCCACACACGGCAGTACGATGCGCGGATGTAAGCCAAGGTATTCTCGCTTGATGCGAAGCAGCGTGCGCTTACCAAACAAAAACGATACCACCCAGGCGCAGGAAATAAACTGCGAAACCACAGTCGCAAGTGCGGCACCTTTGACACCGAGGTCAAAAACATAGATGAACAGCGGGTCAAGCACCACATTGCAAAGCGCACCGATGAGTACGGTAAACATACCGGTTTTCGCAAAGCCCTGTGCCGTGATAAAGGCATTCATACCGAGCGTGAGCTGCACAAACAGTGTACCGACGGCATAGATGCTCATATAATCTGCGGCGTAATCGATGGTATTCTCACTGGCACCGAAGGACAAAAGCAGCGGTCTATGGAATACAAGCAGCAATACGGTCAAAATAACCGAAACCGTGACAAGCAGCGTAAAACAGCCGCTCAAGGTACGCTCTGCGGATTCCTTATCCTGCCTGCCCATAAAGATGGATGCACGCGGTGCACCGCCCGAGCCTGCGAGTGCGGCGAATGCCGAAACCGTCATAATGATCGGCAGACATACACCCACACCGGTGAGGGCAAGATCACCGACACCCGGCATATGACCGATGAAGATACGGTCAACGATGTTATAAAGCATATTGATGAGCTGTGCGGTAACGGTCGGAACTGCCAGCTTAAAGAGCAGTTTACCGATCGGCTCGGTTGCCAAAAAGTTACTATCCTTCTGCATATTTTCTCCTTTTTATTTCTCTGCCGATGCGTACAGCATATCCAGCATTCTTTCAAGGTTCTCCTCAGAATATTCGATCTCGGCGGAATACATTCGTGCGATTTCCGCTATATTGTCGATATTAAGTTCACCGATAAGCGTTTCGGTCATCGCAAAGATCATGCGCACGCTGTAAAGTGCAAACAAGACATACTGCGTATATCCGTCCTCCCAGATACCGTTTGAATAATGGCGGTAGATAAAATAGCAAAGCAGCTGCTCGGCGATCACCGGGGCTTTAGAAAGCGGTGTCCATCCATCCGCAGACAAGTCTTGCAGATGGGTGTGCCACTGTTCATCCAGTATTTCCAGCTGCAGGCAAAAGTTCTTGATTGCTTCCGGTGTGAGATTCGGATCTGTGATCTCACAAAAATCACAGACATTTTGGATGCGCTGCTTAATATCCACAGTTCGATCCTGCAGCATCGAAAGGATATTTTGGCGATCCTCCAGCATCCACTCGGTATCGATATCGTTGGTTTCCTCCTCTGCATCGTCACAGCCGACACAGACAAGCTGCATCGGGGATTGCTCACTTACGATGAGTTTGGCGGCAGCTTCACAGCTTAAGCCCACGCCGACCTCTTTGCAATCGAGAAACCAATGGTAATATCTTGGGTGTTTGTCGCAGATATTGCAAAGCAGTTCCTCGCCGCCTGCGATGATCAGATCGCAAAGACCCCGTTCATTCAAAAACGGGCAGCGATCCCCTTCTTTTAAGATGAATGCGGCATCACCGTCACAAACGGCGATATTTTCGTTGATGCGCTTGCCGAGCTCACCCGGCATATCCCGATATGTCGCATAGGTATCTTCATCGATATGGATCTCCCAGCCGATACAGCAGCTATGTTTACATTGATCGGCGATGCAGCGAAACTGCGGATAATATTGCGGTGCGTAGGTTTTCATAGGTTTCTCCGTATTTTTCATTATAATGTACTATTATACCGCAAAAAACAAACCATTTCAAGTACGTCAATTTCAACCGGAATGTGTCATATTGCTTATCCGAATGCGCTTTCCCACTTGTAATTGCAGGAGAGATATGGTATACTTTGAAAAAAAGGAGGAAATTATTATGAGTATTCAGAAATTTACATTCGGTACGCCGGAAGCAATCGTTCCGTCGCGTTACTGCAAAAACTTTAATTACAATGAGGGCAAGGTCGATTTTGACGCAGCACAGATATACGGCAAATCGATTGCGGGCGGTTACTTATTGGAGTTCCCGATCGGCGCCGACGAACAGGTTTACGGCTTCGGTTTACAGTTAAAACAGTTCAATCACAAGGGCAAAAAGCTGACCTTAAGAGTCAATGCGGATCCGGTCGCACCGAGCGGCGATTCCCATGCACCGGTACCGTTTTTTGTCACCACCGCATGCCGCGGTTTCTATTTTGATACCGCACGCTATGCCGAATTTTACTGCGGTTATCCGAAAATAAAAGCCAATGCAACTGCAGAAAGTGCCAAACTCGGACGCAACACCGATGAGTTATATGCAGCGCGTGAGATCGTGGACACCACCACTGTCAGCGTCAAAATCCCGGGTGCAACCGGTATCGATCTGTATGTGATCGAAGGCGAGGACATCACCGATGTCGTTGCACAGTACAATATGCTTTCCGGCGGCGGCTGTGATATGCCGGAATGGGGTCTTGGTACTATCTACCGCTGCTACACCGGTTACAGCGAGGATGGCATTCTGGATTCTGCTTCCGAATTTATCAAGGACGGTTTCCCGGTACAGACCATCGGTTTAGAGCCGGGCTGGCATTCTGCGGCTTACTCCTGCTCTTTTGTTCCTTCTACGGAGCGTTATCCGCACTTTGATGAGACCATCCAAAAGCTGATCGATATGGGTTACCACATCAATCTGTGGGAGCACTGCTTTACCCATCCGACCGCACCGTTCTATGATAAAATGGTTCCGTATGCCGGTAATTATCCGGTTTGGGGCGGCTTGGTACCGGACTTTACCATCAAAGAAGCAAGAGATTTATTTGCCAAACATCACCGTGAACGCCTGATCGATTTAGGCATCGACGGCTTTAAGTTAGACGAATGCGACGGCTCGGACTACACCGGCTGCTGGACCTATCCGAGCACCTCCGAATTCCCGGGCGGTGCGGACGGCGAGCAGATGCATTCTCTGATCGGTTCGTTATATGCACAGACCTTAATGGAAGCACTTGATGGCAAACCGACCATGTGTTCCATCCGCAGCATGGGTGCGCTGGCTGCAAGCTATCCGTTTGTTCTGTACAGCGATTTATACGATCACGAGGATTTCATCCGCGGCGTTGTCAACCAGGGCTTCTCCGGCATTTTATGGTCGCCGGAAGTCAGACAGGTTGAATCCGAGAAAGAACTCATCCGCCGTATGCAGGTGGTTGTATTCTCGGTACAGAGCTTGATCAACGCATGGTGCTGCGAGACCAAATATCCGTGGACTCCGTACGACTGCACCGACACGATCCGTGAACTGTTAGAATTACGCGTGAAGCTCATCCCGATGTTAAAAGCAGCATTCGACAAATACCGTGATACCGGTATTCCGCCGATCCGTGCGCTGGTCATGGACTACACCACCGATACCGAAACCTATGGCATCGACGACGAGTATCTGTTCTGTGAGGATCTGCTGGTTGCTCCGCTGACCGAAAAGAGTGACACCCGAAAGGTATATCTGCCGGCCGGCAACTGGAGAGATTTCTTCACCAAAGAGCCGGTGGCATCCGGCTGGTTTGAGGTCACGACCGAAAACATCCCGGTTTACGAGAGATATTGATCCAAACAACAATCCCCCTGTTTTTTACAGGGGGATTTTATTATGCAATGACTTCCAGCACCTTCATCAGCCAGATCCAAAAGGTCAAGGTCACGCTCGAAAGCAAGGTGGTCAAAACGACGGTCCCACAGGACAGTACACCGTCATGTCCCATATTCTTTGCCATGATATAGCAGGTGGCGGTAGTCGGGCTGCCAAGCATGATCACCAATGCGATCAGCTTCTGATCTCTGAAGCCGAGTGCAATGGCGACCGGAAGAAAGATTGCGGCAAGCACCACGGTTTTGATCAGACTTGCGGCAACCGTCGGTCTTACCAGCTTGATCGCCTTTCTGCCCTCAAAGCCCGCACCGATGGCAAGCAATGCAAGCGGGCTGGTCAGCGATGCAACGGTGGAAAGCGTTTTATCCACCATAGCGGGAAATGCAAGCTGCGGGCATGCGATGTGCAGTGCCGAAAATACAAGGCCCAAAGCGATCGAGTCGATGATCGGATTTTTCAAAATGTCAAAGAATGCCGATTTCAAGCGGCTTTTAAGACCATCGGCAGTCCCCTTTCCTTCCAGTGACAAAACCAGCACCGCATAGATATTAAATAACGGTACGCTGCCGATCATCATGAGCGGCGCCATACCCGAATCGCCGTAGATATTCGCAATAAACGCCGCACCGAGAATGGCTGCGGAGCTGCGGTAACTGCCCTGGACAAATTCACCGCGGATACCGTCCTCTTTGATGCACAGCCTCGCAATGCCCCAGATACCGAAAAATACCAGCGTCGTAACGACTGCACAAAACAGAACATAACGCAGATCAAAATCCTTTTTCAGATCGATCTTTGCCATATCGCGAAACAGCATGACAGGCAAGGTGACCTTGAACACCAGCTTATTTGCCACAGACACAAAATTATCGTTAAGCATTTTGAT
>JBGUUN010000414.1:0-1776 GCA_045133555.1 Oscillospiraceae bacterium | reverse complement strand
CGGTATTGCGGCGCAGGACGGCATCATTGACAACATCACCTGCCAGCTCCTCGGATTCTTCGTAGTAGATCTGGTGCGATGTGTTTGCATTGTAAATACGGAAGGTCTTCGCTCCAAAGTCGAGATTGTCGGGAAGGGAATCCTTCACCGATGCCGGATCGTTGGGATCAAGCGTGACGGCTTCCGTTGCAGCAGTGCCGGTGGCAGCCTGCGTTTCTGCGGACTTTGCGGAATCTGAACCGCATGCCGTTACGACAGATGCGGCGAGAAGTGCGGCAAGCAGAAGACTGGTACGTCGGGAGGTGCTGTTCATAACAGGTGTCCTTTTCTGTGTATAAAGTTTGGTGGCTGCGAATCAGTTTGCGAATGCTTCCGCCAGAATTTCCAGCTTCTTTTCTGCACCCTTGAGCGTTTTTTCAACCTGGGAAACATAATTCTTGGATTTGCCTGTGATCAGCGTTCTGTACTGCAGACCGATGTTGTCCAGTGCATAATTATATGCATAGATGAAGTTGGTCATCAACGAATCGTGGATCAGATCGATCATCTGCGCAGAGGTATCGTCACGGGTATACTTGACCTTCAGCGCGGTTTCGTAATAGATCGGCGTCACAGAACGGTAGGTTTCTGCGTTCAGCGCTTCCAGAACGGCTCCGGCAAGATCAAGATTCTCGGAATTTCCGTTGACGGCACCGATGTAGCCGCCGTCATATATCAGTGTACGGTAAGCTGTCTGCTCCTCATCATATTTGGGACAGGGCAGAATACCGAAGTCACATTCCATATCACGGATCTTTTCGACGGTACTGAAGGAGCCACTACCAAAAAACAGCGTTTTTCCGGAGGAGAATGCTGCGGTCACCTCTTCAGAACTGGTGCAGCCGGTAAACGTGCCGGGCTGCCAGAAGAAGTCAACGAGCTTATCGCAGAGCGTGACCGCGTCATCGGAGATCATCTGGAACTCGATGCCGCCGTCCGCGGTACGCTTGACAAATTCAATATCCGTGCCGTAGACGAAGGGGTCGGTCGATGCATAGGTTGCCCAGGAAACATAACCGAGCTGGTCATCGATATCGGTTGCGCCGTTGTTGTTTAAGTCGACGTAAACGGATTTTGCAAGCTCTGCCATGTAATCGATGGTCCATTTGCCGTCCAGAACGAGTTGATACAAATCGTTTGCGTCCTCATAATAATTGGCGTACAGCTCCTTGTTGAAGATCGCAACGCTTGCGAAACGGAGTGCGTGCAGGAAGAAATCGCCGACATAATAATAGTGCGTATCGCCGCCCAGCGACAATTCGTCCATGTATTCCTTCCACCACCACGGCTGGGTCAACTCGATATAATCCAGTTCTTCAACCGGGATGATACCGCCGTTGACAAGCAGCTTTGTCAGCCCCCACTGGTGACCGACATACAGATCATGGGTGCTGTCACCTGCGAGCAGGTATTTGGAGACTTCCACATCGATGTTGCTGCCTTCCACATCCGTGCGGACATCATAAATGAGATCGATGCCAAGGCGTTCTTCCACGGCAAGATTACGTGCAATGACAGCGTCTTCGACGATGTCACCGGTGGATTCCTCAACACCTGCGATAAACGGACCCTGCTCACTCGGAGAAGCGACCATGGATGTGAAGGTACGACCGGTGTAGTCAAGATTATCAGGTAGATTGTCTTTGATCAGGGAACGGTCGTTGGGGTCAACGGTTTCCGCTGTCGTTTCAGCGGCACCGGTGGTATCGGCAGACGGCGTATCTGCGCTGCCGCCGC
>JBGUUN010000413.1:0-1501 GCA_045133555.1 Oscillospiraceae bacterium | reverse complement strand
GATGTAAAAGAACTGCTCGCAGCGATTTTGGAGCAGTAAATATAAAGGGGGATTTTTATTATGAAAGCGAATTTGAAGATCAGCCGTGACTTTACCGTCGGCGAAGTGGATAAACGCTTGTTCGGTTCCTTTATCGAACATCTCGGCCGTGCTGTATATGGCGGTATTTATGAGCCGGGTCATCCGACCGCAGACGATCAGGGCTTTCGTCAGGACGTTATCGACCTGATCAAAGAGATGGATGTTCCGATCGTGCGTTATCCGGGCGGTAACTTCGTTTCCGGCTATAATTGGGAGGACGGTACCGGACCTAAGAGTGAGCGTCCGGTTCGCCGTGACCTTGCCTGGATGACCACCGAAACCAATGAAGTCGGTGTGGATGAATTCCAGGAATGGTGTAAACGCGCAGGTGCAGAGGTCATGATGGCAGTCAACTTAGGTACCCGCGGCCCGGAAGAAGCACGTAATATCGTAGAATACTGCAACGTCAAAGAGGGCAGCTACTGGAGCGATAAACGTGTGAAAAACGGTTTCCCGGAGCCGTTTGGCATCAAAGTTTGGTGCCTTGGCAATGAGATGGACGGTGACTGGCAGATGGGTCATAAGACCGCATCCGAGTATGGCCGTACCGCTCATGAGGCAGCAAAACTGATGAAATGGACCGACCCGAGCATTGAACTCGTTGCTTGCGGTTCTTCCAGCCCGGGTATGGCTTCTTTCGCCGCTTGGGAAGAAGAGGTGCTGATGCATACCTATGACGATGTCGATTATTTGTCCCTGCACTCTTATTATGAGAACTACGCAAACGATGTCGATGCATTCTTGGCTTCCGGCGTGAGAATGGATCGCTTCATCACCTCGGTCAAAGCGACCTGTGATCATGTCAAAGCACTCAAACGCTCGAATAAAACCATGATGCTCTCTTTCGATGAGTGGAATGTTTGGTTCCATTCCGGCGAGCAGGATAAAGAACTCCCGCCGTGGACCGTTGCACGTCCGCTGCTCGAGGATGTTTATACCTTTGAGGATGCACTGGTTGTCGGCGGCTTACTGATGACCCTGCTCAAACACGCTGACCGTGTGAAGATGGCTTGCCTTGCACAGCTGGTCAATGTTATCGCACCGATCATGACCAAAAATAACGGTCCGGCTTGGGCACAGACCACCTATTATCCGTTTGCGCTGGTATCCAAATACGGTCGCGGTACCGTTTTGACCCCGAATCTGCATTGCCCGACCTATGATACCAAAGAATACGGCCCGGTAGAGTACGTTCAGTCCATCGCAGTCGAGGATGAGACCGGCTTGACCGTATTCGCACTCAACCGCAGCAAAGATGAGAATGTCGAGTTCGAGATCGATCTGCGTGACTTTGCGGGTGCAACTTTGGAGAAACATATCGAACTGTGCGGCCATGACTTAAAAGCAGTCAATACCGCAGAAAATCCGAATAACGTTGTTCCGACCGAGACCGGTGAGACCACCGTTTGCTCCGATGCGG
>JBGUUN010000412.1:0-8830 GCA_045133555.1 Oscillospiraceae bacterium | reverse complement strand
TGCTGTTCTGCCGGGTAATGACTATGTATTCCAGGGCGAGGATGCTAAGAAAGCTGCTAAAAAAGCTGCTAACAAAGCTGAAATCGGCGTAGAAGATGCTCCGAACTTCGCTGTTGCAAATACCGAGGAAGAAAAATCCGAGGAAGAAAGCGAATTATAATTCATTATATTCGGAAAAGAAAAGCTCCCATTGCTATGGGAGCTTTTTTATTACGGTAATTTCTTACCGCATTTCGGACAATATTCATATTTTTCTTCCACCTTGATGCCGCAGTAAGGGCAGTAGGAAGTATTGGTGCCGTCGGTATCCGGAGTGGAAGGGCGGCCAAAGCGCTCGTTAAACGGATCGGGTTCTTCTTCGGAATCGACAATATCATAGGTGGAATGGCGATTCTCGGAGGTGGCATTTTTGAAGTTGTAAATGGCAGAGTAGACCGCAATGCCGATAAAGATTAATCCGAATAAGGCAAACGGACCTGCGCCGAGGGTAAGTGCCATAATACTCCAGAATAGACCGAACAGTCCCATAAAGATGCTCATAACACCGCTGAACATGGAAGGTCCGCGCCCGGGTTTGATCGATTTCATATGATTTCCTCCTATCGTTTCATATTTTCATTATAGCAAGAATTTATGAACATTTCTACAGCCTTGACCTTTTTTGTTTTGCTTGGTACAATAAATGTGTGACCCAACGGATCTGAAAACGGTCTATATGGGTGAAAGGGGGAATCGGTATGGAAGATGCGCAGATCATAGCATTGTATTTTGCAAGAAATGAAGATGCAATCCGCTATAGCGATAAAAAGTACGGCAAATATTGCCGCAGTATTGCTGATCGTATCTTAAAGAATGATGCGGACAGTGAGGAATGCGTCAGTGATACCTGGCTTCGCGCATGGAATGTCATCCCGCCGCAGCACCCGCAATTTTTGTCTGCTTTCTTTGCACGTATCACACGCAATCTGGCGCTCAACCGCTATGCATGGGAGAATGCGGCGAAGCGGGGCGGAGATGTGCTTTGTATGCCGTTAGAGGAGCTGTCGGAATGTGTCGGCTTATGCGGGGGAGATACGGCATCAGATGAGCGGCTTTCAGAAATACTTGACCGATTTATATCGGGTTTGTCGAAAGAAAGCAGAAAGATCTTTCTAAGACGGTATTGGTATATGGATACTGTCAAGGAGATCGCAAAGGCATATGGAATTGGGGAAAGCAAGGTCAAGATGAGTTTATCCCGCAGCAGGAAGCGGCTGAAAGAAATGCTTGAGAAGGAGGGGATATCATTATGAAAGAGGAAAGATTGTTAAAAGCACTTGGAGAAATCGATGAGAAATACATTGCCGAAGCGGCAGAGAAACGACAGAAGAAGCATCTCGGATGGAAGATCGGTTTGATGGCAGCAAGTTTTATGTTGGTGATCGGCAGTATGTGTACCGTACTGTATTACCGTGCGTTATATCCGTATCCGGTGGAGAAGATCCCGATCGCCGAGAGCAGTACATCGACAGAGATCGCGGTTGTTCCGCGTTGGGAGGAGATGACCGATGCACAGCGATATTCTGAAGTGGAGGCGGTCGGAAATGTCTATGTAACCAACGATCATCAGACCTCTGCCGAACAGATCGATGCCATGTTGGAACAAGCGATCATGATCGGCTTTGATGAATACACCGAGCAGACACACACCGTCACAGCCGAAGTATATTCGGTGGACGGATTTTCCTCGGAGTGTGTTACGGCAGTACGCTTTGATGAAAGCGAGGAATATTATATTTATCTAAACCATTTGTATAAACCGGATACACTTGGACAATTTGTAGAAGATTTGAACCTGCGGGAAACGCTTGTAACCGATACGGTGTACTACGATTATCGCAAGCCAAACGGCGATTATGCGAATATCCGTTTTGACGATCTGGATACGCAGAAGGTTTGGGAGTTACTCTTTTCCGATCTTTCCGCGGAGAATGTCAAGGACTACGATCAGATGTGGTTTATCAGTAAGATGAGCATCGGCATCGATATCCCGACACTCGGTTATGAGAACATCAGTCTGGCGGTGACGGAAGACGGATATCTGACTACCAACATCTTGGCAACCGGAAAAGCCTTTTATATCGGTGAGGAGAAGGTGGATGCCTTTGTGGATTATGTGCTTGAAAATTGCAGCGGTAAAGAGATCGTGTATCAGACGGTGGTGGAATCGGATGGAGCAGCGGATCAAACAGCATCCTCAGAAATCGAAAGGAATACCCCCGCTTACTTCCCCGAATAAAATGAAAACGGAACTTCGTATGAAGTTCCGTTTTTGGTTATATCAGAAGCAGCGTTCTTTGCGTTCGCGTTTGCATTGTTCCACGCTGCCGCATTTGTAGCAGAGTTCATTATTGCAAAGACCGTCGCCTTTTAAGAAGGTGACGATGTTATCAACAGTGGTTTCTGCAATGTTGTTGAGTGCCTCTTCGGTCAGGAATGCCTGATGGGAGGTGACAATGACATTCGGCATGGTGATCAAACGCGCAATAACGTCATCATTTACAATGTGACCGGAGAAGTCCTGGAAGAAGATATCGGATTCCTCTTCGTATACATCCAGGCAGGCACCGCCGATCTTGCGTTGTTTGATGCCTTCGAGCAGAGCCTCCGCGTCGATCAGCGCACCGCGGGAAGTATTGACGATGATGACGCCGGTTTTCAGCTTATCGATGGAATTGCTGCCGATCATGTGGTAAGTTTCTGGGGTCAGCGGACAGTGCAAAGAGAGAATATCGCTCTTTGCAAGCAGCTCGTCCAGAGGGACATAGTTGATATCGCTGTCCTTCGCCGGGAATTTGTCATAGGCAAGAACATTCATCCCGAAGCCTTTGCAGATATCAATGAAGATACGACCGATCTTGCCGGTGCCGATAACACCGATGGTCTTGCCGTGCAGATCAAAACCGGTCAAACCGTTTAAGGAGAAGTTGAAATCCTTGGTACGGTTATATGCTTTGTGAATACGGCGTACCGAGGTGAGCAGCAGTGCCATTGCGTGCTCTGCAACGGCATACGGAGAATATGCCGGGACGTGTACGACGTGGATCTTACCGAATGCGTGCTGCAGGTCAACATTGTTATAACCTGCACAGCGCAGTGCAATGATCTTGATACCGTAGCGGTGCAGACGGTCGATAACGGCAGCATTTACCGTGTCGTTGACAAAGACGCAGACACCGTCATGCCACTTAGCAAGCTTGGCGGTGTCTTCATTGAGTTTGGTTTCAAAGAATTTGAATTCAATGCTGTGTTCTTTACCGTACTTTTCAAAGGATGGGATATCATACGGTTTTGCGTCAAAAAATGCGATCTTCATATATAGCCTCCTTTGTGGATAGAATGAAAAAGGGAATGATCGGTTATCCGATCATCCCCTTAAAGCGTCGCTTAGAAAGAATTATTTGCCAGCGTACGGCTCTCTTGCTACATAAGAAGTATGCAGCAGCTCGTGAGCTTTGTGAGAGTTCGGCTCGCCTAAGAATTCATCGTACAGAGCTTTGATCTGCGGGTTGTTGTGAGACTGACGCAGAGCCTGTCTCTCATCCTCAGAATACAGAGCGTTAGCACGTTTCTGAACGTAGGTGCTCAGAATATCAGCGTCTTCGTTCGGTAAGAAGCATTCTCTTACGTACGGCTGACCACCGCCGTTAACACAGCCGCCCGGGCAGCCCATAACTTCGATGAAGTGATACGGGGAGGTGCCTTCACGAATCTGGTCTAACAGTACTTTCGCATTCTTCATGCCGTGAGCAACAGCGATCTTAACGGTGTTGCCAGCCAGCTCAAGGGTAGCCTCTTTGATGCCGTCGAAACCACGAACAGCCTCAAATTTAACAGCCTCATGCTCTTTGCCGGTCAGTACGAAGTGTGCGGTACGCAGAGCAGCTTCCATAACACCACCGGTTACACCGAAGATTACGCCAGCGCCGGTGTACTCACCAACGATATCGCAATCGAACTCTTCGTCCGGCAGTTTGGTGAAGTTGATACCACTTCTCTTGATGAGTTTACCCAACTCACGGGTGGTTAATACAGCATCAACATCTTTTAAGCCCTCGGTAACGAGCTGCGGTCTATCTTTCTCATATTTCTTAGCAGTACACGGCATGATGGAAACAACAAACATGTCTTCCGGTTTTACGCCGATCTTAGCTGCGTAGTAGTGTTTTAAGACAGCACCCTGCATCTCGTGCGGAGATTTACAGCTGGACAGGTGATCGAGCTGATCGCCGTAGTACAGCTCAGCATAGTTGACCCAACCCGGAGAACAGGAGGTGATCATCGGCAGAGCACCGCCGTTTTTCATTCTGGACAGAAGCTCGGTAGCCTCTTCCATGATGGTTAAGTCAGCAGCATAGTTAGTATCGAATACTTTCTTGAAGCCTAAGCGTTTTAATGCAGCAACCATTTTGCCGGTTACCGGAGTACCTACCGGCATACCGAACTCTTCACCCAGAGCAGCACGAACTGCCGGAGCGGTCTGAACAACAACGTATTTGCCTGCTTTCATAGCATCGTCAACTTTGTTGATCTCGGATTTTTCCATTAATGCACCGGTCGGGCAGACGCTTACGCACTGACCGCACATGATACACGGAGAATCAGCAAAGGAACGGTTCTCTGCAGGGCCGATGATGGTTTTGAAACCACGGTTCTGGAATGCTAAAACGCCGTTGCCGTGCGCATTTGCACATCTTGCAACACAGCGGCCGCACAGGATACATTTAGAGGTATCTCTTACGATAGACGGGGTAACGTCATCATAAGTGGTCGGAGTCTGAACACCTAAGAAACGGTCTTCACGAGCGCCGGTAATACGAGCAACGTGCAGAAGTTCGCACTTCTCGTTTTTGTCGCACTGCTGGCATTTCATGGAGTGGTTGGAGAGTAACAGCTCAACGGAAGCACGGCGAGCTGCGGTAGCTTTCGGAGAGGAAATGGTAACTTCCATACCTTCGCTTACCGGGTATACGCAGGAAGCAACTAAGCCTCTTGCACCGGTAGCCTCTACCAGACATACACGGCAGGAACCTTTGTTGCATTCGCCTTTGTTGAATGCGCAAAGGGTCGGGATCTCATAGCCGCAAGCTTTTGCAGCTTCTAAGATGGTTAAGCCGGCTTCTACCTGATACGGTACGCCTTCGATTTTAATATTGATCATTGCCATCGTATATTTCCCCCTTATTTCTTGATGATTGCGTTAAATCTGCAAGAAGAAATACACATACCGCACTTGATACATTTAGCCTGGTCGATGGTGTGAACCTCTTTGACCTTGCCGTTGATTGCATTGACCGGACACTTACGTGCACAAGCGGTACAACCTTTACAAGCATCAGTGATCTGATACTGCATGAGGTTTTTACATACAGCTGCGGTACAATGTTTATTTTCGATGTGGTCGATGTATTCATCTCTGAAGTGGTTAAGAGTAGATAAAACCGGGTTAGCAGCGGTCTGACCTAATGCGCACAGGGAACCGGTCTGGATGGTGCCAGCCAGCTCTTCGAGCTCTTCTAAGTCCTGCATGGTTGCTTTACCAGCGGTGATCTTCTCTAAGTACTCAAGCAGTCTCTTGGTACCGATACGGCACGGAGAACATTTACCGCAGGACTCGTCGCAGATGAATTCCATGTAGAATTTAGCTACGTCAACCATACAGTTGTCTTCGTCCATTACGATAGCACCGCCGGAGCCCATCATACTGCCCTTAGCAACTAAGGTATCGAAGTCGATGATGGAGTCGAGGTCTTTCTCGGTTAAGCAGCCGCCGGACGGACCACCGGTCTGGATTGCTTTGAATTTTTTGCCGTTCGGGATGCCGCCGCCGATATCATAGATCAGCTCGCGCAGGGTAGTACCCATCGGGATCTCTACTAAGCCGACGTTGTTAACTTTACCGCCGAGTGCGAATACTTTGGTGCCTTTGGATTTCTCGGTGCCGTACTGAGCAAATTTCTCAGCGCCGTTACGGAGAATGTACGGTACGCAAGCTAAAGTCTCAACGTTGTTTACGATGGTCGGGGACTCCCACAGACCTTTAACAGCCGGGAACGGCGGTCTCGGTCTCGGCATACCGCGCTGACCTTCGATGGAGTTTAACAGAGCAGTCTCTTCACCGCAAACGAATGCGCCTGCACCCAGACGGATGTGAGCTCTGAAGGAGAAGTCGGTACCTAAGATGTTATCGCCCAGTAAGCCGATCTCTTCAGCCTGTTCGATAGCTTTTCTTAATCTGTTTACAGCGATCGGGTACTCAGCACGTACATAGAAGTAACCGTTCTGTGCACCGATTGCGTAACCTGCGATAACCATACCTTCGATTACTGCAAGCGGGTTACCCTCTAAGATGGAACGGTCCATGAATGCACCCGGGTCACCCTCGTCACCGTTACATACAACGAATTTGTCACCTTCCGGCTGAGCATATGCAAACTGCCATTTTCTGCCGGTCGGGAAGCCGCCGCCGCCACGGCCGCGTAAGCCTGCGTCCAGAACTTCTTTGATAACGTCAGCTCTGTCCATCTTCAGTGCTCTTGCTAAGCCCTGGTATGCGCCTGCGCCCAGTGCCTCGTTGATGTCTTCCGGATTGATGGAACCACAGCCGTGCAGAGCGATACGAACCTGTTTTTTATAGAAGGTGATGTCTTCCTGTTTAGCGATTTTCTCTTTGGTTACCGGATCGATGTAGAGTAATCTCTCAACGATCTCGCCGCCCATGATATCTTTTTCCCAGATTTCTTTAACATCCTCAACATGAACGAGTCTGTACAGAGTATCTTCCGGATAGATTTTAACGAATGGACCCTGAGAACAGAAGCCGAAGCAGCCGGACATATTAACGGAAACTTTATCTTCCATATTATTAGCTTTGATCAGAGCTTCGAATTTCTCTTTGATCTCAGCAGAGTTGGAAGACAGACAGCCGGTACCACCGCAGAGAACGATAGCACGTTTGCCGCAGGAACCGCTGAATTTAGCAGCAAGCTTATCCGCACATTCGTGCTGGAGTGCGCTTAATTCTTCAAAATTCTTAATCATTAGTTAAATCCTCCTTCAGCACGGAGATCCTGGATGATACCCGGAATTGCGTTAACTTCAACTTTCGGATATACCTTACCGTTGATGGAAACTGCCGGTGCAATACCGCAAGCACCGATGCATCTTAATGCGTCGATGGTGAACATACCGTCCTCGGTAGTCTCGCCTGCGCCAACGCCAAGGATCTCAGAGAATTTGTCGATAACCTGCTGTGCGCCTTTAACGTAGCAAGCAGTACCTAAACATACGCCGACAACGTATTTGCCTTTCGGTTTAAGAGAGAAGAACGAGTAGAAAGTAACTACGCCGTAAATCTCAGCAACGCTAACGCCGGTTAATTTGGAAACCAGTTCTTGAACTTCCAGCGGAATGTAGCCGTACTCATTCTGGATGTCACTTAAAATCATCATCAAAGGTGTTCTTTCATCTTTGTATCTTTCACAGATCGCAGTGATTTTAGCAACAGCCGCTTCTTGTAAATGTGCCATTTGCTTTCCTCCTTTATTTATCATTGATATCAAAAGATAAATCGATACCAACACATCATACATAATCATTATACATCTTTCAATATCGAGTGTCAAGTTATTATCAAAATTTTTGGAAATAAATTCAGTTTATTGTGTAAAGGAAAAAGTGAGGCTAATTTATCTATATAATGAAGAAACCTCCGCAGCCGAAGCACGGTTGCAGAGGTAAAGCAGGAATATGGGTCAGCGTAGTCCGTTTTCGAATACCCAGGAATAAAAGAATTCCTTCGGCGGTTTAGTATAGTTGTAGTCGGTCAAAGGCTGTGCCGTATGAATGATATGCAAAGCTTTTTGAAGAACCTCATCTGCGGAAAGACCGGTTATATCAATAGTATATTCGTTGATGAGTTCAGAACGGTTTAGATTTTTGGAGTTGCATTTTTCCTGTAGAGTATAATCGACCAGTCCATGATTTGGTCTGTACTTCATTTGCTTTTGAAGCTGCCGCAGATCACGGCAGACAAGTTTAATGGTCAAAAACTTATAGCCGTAGAAGTCGATAGGAATGTCAGAAGTACGAAGGTCATCGATATCGGAAATAATGATATTCTTATAACCTAATTTATGGAAGCAGAAAGCAATTGCCTTGGTGTTCTCCCAACAGGTCAGTTCTTCGAGGATTCCGGTCATTTCTTCCGTTCCATCACGGGAAATGAACTCCGGAATCATGTGTTCTTCGATTACAACCGTTTTTAATGCGGAAAGCAGATTTTGTGCAAGCGTAGTTTTTCCGATACCGCTGGTTCCGGTGATGAAAATGAAATCCAACATAGATATACTCCTTCCCGGAATTTAAATAATAGAAAAACCTGATCTGTCGATGGACAAATCAGGCTTCTGGTGCGCCTGACTGGATTCGAACCAGCGGCACCTAGCGTCGGAGGCTAGTGCTCTATCCAGCTGAGCTACAGACGCATTTTCAACGTGAATATTATAGCACACTTTCCTTCAAAAGGCAAGAGGTTCGACAAAAGATGTCAAAACCCGACTTTTTGTGTCATTTTATTATGTTTTCCACCACGGACATCGCTTTTAAACTGTTGAAAACATAGAACGTGAAAAAAGGTGTTGACAAAGGTGGAAGGATGTGCTATAATAATCAAGCTGTCAGGGAGAGCACGAAAGAGTGCAGGCCGGGCAGTAAAAAAATCACGAAAAGGTCTTGACAAAAGGCGAAATAAGTGATATAATGAAAAAGTTCAAAGTCGAGAGACAGAGAA
>JBGUUN010000411.1:0-2961 GCA_045133555.1 Oscillospiraceae bacterium | reverse complement strand
TTAGGTCGTTAGGAACCGTAGGTTCCTTTTTGACTGCGAGTGAACGGTTTTGCATCCTGTCGAAAAACCTTGGTTTTTCGACAGCCTAAAAACTCCTATGGTCAATACCATAGGAGTTTTTATTATATCGTATTTTACTCGTCTGTGTCCAAAACTATAATTCGTACCTGTGCGCCGGTCGTAAGCGTCCTGTCATAGTAAACTTCCATCTTCATCTCCGAAGAAAGCGCTGCAAGCAGACCTTCCTCACCGCTGAACCATTGCCCCGTAGTGTTCACGCAAATCTTCACGTTATCACTTACCGGGATCTTGCAGTCATCAATCGTGACATACCACTCGTCGTCATCCGTAAGATAAAAATCAGATGCTTTTGCATTCTTGGCAAGCGTCGTTCTCGAAATGGCTGCGATTTTGCTATAGTTTCGATTGTATCCGCCAAAGGCAACACCTATATATCCGCCCCAATCGGAGATCGTGCAAACATACTTTTTACTTCCATTCGGATAATTATCATTGGTAATTACAGCGCTGTTGACATAAACCGATGCGTTTTGGCTGATGGAAATACCTTCTTCTTTTGTATAAACGGTAACATCACCGAATGCATAGTAGTTGCCGGTTACATCCGAAAGAACTAGGATATCGATCAGCCCCGCACTGTTCACATGGTAAAAAGAAACATGGGAATAATCTAAGCTGTCCGTCCAATAGACTTCGGAAAAATCAGAAGAACTTTTGCCATATTCACCGCTAAGGCTGTAAACGTATCCGCTACTGCCCCATTCATAAATCAAGCAGCCGGGAGCCAGCGCAACCTCGCCTACGGTCATTGCAGCAAGATCCACTGTATCGTCCATGGTGACGGATCGAATCAAGGAAGAACAAGTCATTTTATCCGTGTCGGAGGTATTCACTTTGACCAAAGAACCGTTCAGCGCAAGACTTGCCGAGATATACTCGGGCTTCATGACCAGTCCGCTGCCGCAAAGTGTGATCGTGGTTTTGTCGGTAGAAAGTATACCGTACATCTCGGCAGATACCGTATCTGCCGAATATGCCGCCGCAACCTTGCCGGTGTCCGTCAAAAACACGGTGACATAGCTGCCGAGCCGAAAATCTCCGAGCGTATCCCATGCGCATTGCAAAACACCGATCTCACAGCCGGAGATGGTGATCTTTTCGGCGGCGTTTACCGACGGCGAGGCAGATTCGATATAACCCGTCACCTTGTAGTCGCAAACGCGAAGCGTATTGGTCATCTTATCATAGTACGCAACATCATACATAGCAAGAGCGGCGGTATCTGTCAGACCGCCGTTTTTTACAATATAATATGCATCTGCAGTGATCCCAAGAACCTGTGTAAATTCGGAAGCGGGTGCATCCGAAGATGCAACCGCTACCTCTGTCGAAGAAAGATCCGCGCCCGAAGTTAAAAATATGTAGGCAATGCTGCCGTCATCGTCGTAATAGAAACGGGCAGACTGATTATGATGGGCATTTACCTTTACATAGCCGGTACTGCTGTATGTATAAATGCTGCCGGAGCTGATGACACCGACTGTGCCGTCGATCTTATAGGTATTTCCGTGCATATCGGTAATACCCGAGATCTTTGCCGAATCAATTACGATATCCGCATAGTCGTTTCCGTCAGGTACAAATCCGACGACCTCACCGGAGCCGTTGAGCATAAGCGTTCCGAGATGTCCTATGAGTGTATCGGGAACCGCATTTTTCTGATCGTAATACGTCATGGTCGCACTCGAATTATTCATAACGCAGGCAAGCAGATCGCCGGTTGTCGTGCTCGAAACCTTGTTGTCTATAAGGATCGCGGTAACGGTCGAAGCGGTATTGTTGATCGTATGGTAATATGCAGAATTCGATCCCTTTGCCTTTGTCATAAGGGTATTATACAGGAGAACTGCCGCATTGCCGCGGGTCACTGTATCGTTTGCCGTAAGGCTGACATTTTCATCCATGCCGAGCTTATTCGCAAAAACGATATAGTCCGCGGGCCAAACCTTTCCGATATCATTTTCCGTATATCCCAAAAGTCTGAGCAGCATGGTGACGAACTGTCCGTACGTCATCTCGTCATCGGGACCGAAACAGCCGTTTCCGTAGCCGCTGACCAGTCCTTCACGATAGGCAAGATTCACATATCCCGCATACCACGAGCTGCTCTTTACATCCCGGAACAAGCTCTGATACATATAGCTGTTGACCGATGACTCCATTCCCAGCGTGCGGACCATCATGGCGCAAACCTGTGCGCGGGTAAGCGAAAGAGAAGGACTGTATGTAGTCGCGCTCGTGCCCGAAACGATTCCCATACTTTCCAGCGCTGCCACAGCCGTCTCGGTCGTTTCATCGTCAATATCAGAAAACGCCGCCGCGCCCATTCCCAGCACAGCCGAAAAAATCGCGGCGCATAAAATCAATAACAATATTTTTTTCTTCATGGTAATCTCCTTTTAGTCGTGACGAAGTTTAATCGTGGCGAAGCGCATCGATCGGGTTCAGTCTTGCCGCTTTTCTTGCGGGCAGGAAACCGAATACGATACCGATGAGTGCCGATGCGCCGAAAGCAACGGCGATCGAAACGATCGACGGCGCTACGGTCAGCGTCTCACCCATCATATTGCTGATGACATTCGATGCAACCGAGGACAAACCGTATCCGCAAATAATACCGATGATGCCGCCGATGGCACTGGTCACGGCAGCTTCGATCACGAACTGTGTCAAAATAAACCGCTCTTTTGCACCGAGCGCCTTTCGGATACCGATCTCTCTTGTACGCTCGGACACCGAGACCAGCATGATGTTCATAATGCCGATACCGCCAACCACAAGCGAAATGCCTGCGATCACGGTGAGGATCAGCACGACCAGATCGATCATCTCGGTCATCATTTCCAGCATTGCCGCCATCGTCGTGACCGAATATGCATT
>JBGUUN010000410.1:0-2193 GCA_045133555.1 Oscillospiraceae bacterium | reverse complement strand
TGGCTGACTCCGGATCAGTATTCCTTTGAGACGGAGCGTGATCTGCTGCACCGCATGTCGGCAAAGACCCGCTCGCAGATGGTCGTTACCGGTTTTGCACGCTATGCAACCCGTGTGATGAAACAGTTTGGCGGCATTGCGGCACGTTATGCGGATGATTTATGTAAGTCGATCCTGATGCGTCGCGCGGCAGCCGACTGCGCAGATGAGCTGCAGCTGTATTATAAGCAGGTCAAGGCGGGTGATGCTGACTTTGAAGCGCAGCTTTTACAGTTTGTACGTCAGATGAAATTTGCCGGAGTGACCCCGGATGACTTGCTGGAGGCGGCTGGTAATCACAATCTCGGTGAAAGTCTTCGTGCAAAGGCAAAAGATCTGGGATTGCTTTCGCTGCATTATGAGGCGAGACTTTCGTCGGCTTGGCGTGATAGCTTAGATGATCTCTCTGCCGCAAATCAGAGGATTGAAGCCGAGGAGAAAAACGGTAAAAACTTTTTTTCCGGTATGACCGTGATGCTTGACGGATTCAAGAGCTTTACCGTGCCGCAGCTTGATATGATCAGACGGATGCTGCGGCACAATGCCGAGGTCATCGTCTCGCTTGAACTCGACCGTAAACAGGCACAGGGTGATCTGCATAGCATTTATGCGGTCACTTTGGATACATATGACCGTCTGTTGGCACTTGCAGGGAAAAATTACCGTGAGGTGGAATGTCGCCCGGATGCACCGCAGAATCTGCTGCAGTATGTAAAGCAGCAGATGTTTGCCGATCCGATGACGGCATATGCGGGGAAAACTGACAGCACGGTGGCAAGCTTTATCTGCCGTGACGAATATGCGGAAGCGGAATTTTGCTTCGGTAAGATCAAATCGATGCTCAAGGATAATGATGCTCTGCGTCTGCGCGATATTGCGGTGGTATACCGTGAAGATGAGGAATACCGTCTGCCGATCGCTGCGGCTGCCAGAAAATTTGAATTGCAGTATTGCGTGGATGGCGGTGAGGATGCGATGCTGCACCCGCTGTTTTCGCTTTGCGGTGCGCTTTTGCGTATGGCATACGGCAGTTTCCATCTGACCGAGGCAATGACCGTGATCAAAAGCGGATTGTTTGCGGCGTCTGCGGTGGAGATTGCAGAACTCGAAGAATATCTGCAGGTATGGCGTGCCGATCATCTGCAGGATTGGATGCAGCCGTTTACATCTTCACTCTCCGGCTATGATACCGATGATTATGTCAAGCAAAGAGAACTGTCGGATGCACCGGAGCTGATCCGCAGTAAATTGATGGATGAAGTCACCAAATTGCGCCGTACGCAGCAGAATACCGCCAAAGAATTCGGAATCCTGCTGTATGGTGCACTCGAATCGCTTGGTGCGGTGGAACTTTTTGCGTCTAAAATCGAAATGGAAGAAGACCTTGCTGAGCAGATGGAGTTAAAACGCATCTGGAATGCGCTCGGAGATATCCTGACACGCTTGAGCGATACCCTTGCCGATGAAGTGGTGTCTGGTGAAGTATATTGCCGCCTTTTCATGCAGTCGGTGCGGGAAACCAAACTTAAGGCCGTCGAGCAGACGGTAGACTGTATTATGGTCGGTTCTGCGGACACCATTCGTCTGCACGATCCGAAGGTACTGTGGATTTTGGGTGCCAATGACGGTATTTTCCCGAAGCGGCCGAATCAGTCACAGGGACTTTTCTCCGACCGTGAATGTAAGCTGTTGACCGATGAACAGCTTGCTGTCGGAAAAACACTGGAGGAACGCATTGCAGAGGAACGATTTACCGCATATCAGATGGTATGTGCACCGAGCGAACGACTGTATATCTGCTGCAGAGCGGCGGATCTCGGCGGTACCAAACAGCTCCCGGGTGAACTTATTCGCCGCACCGAAGCCCTTTTACAAAGATCGGCATCGGTCGGACAGCTGTCTGAAGCGGACTATATGACCACACCGCAGGCTGCCTTCGAGGCTTATTGCGCTTTGGTGCGAAACGATCCGGTCAAGGCTTCTCTCTACCGTGATCTGCTCAGTAAATCAGCAGATGAACGATATGCTTCGCTGATAGAAACGGCGGATAAGCTGTGTGAAGAGCGTTCGTATCTGCTGACCGACAGCGAGGTCATAGAGGCACTGTATACATTGTATCAGCGTATGGTCTCGCCAAGTGAGATCGAGCTTTAC
>JBGUUN010000409.1:0-6931 GCA_045133555.1 Oscillospiraceae bacterium | reverse complement strand
CCTGCGTTTCTACCGAATACGATAACGTCAAGCAGAGAGTTACCCATCAGACGGTTACGGCCGTGGATACCACCGACAACCTCACCTGCTGCATACAGGTTCTCGATACCGGTCATGCCGTCAGCAGAGATGTCCAGACCACCGTTTTGATAATGCAGGGTCGGATATACTAAGATCGGCTCTTTTCTGATATCGATACCGTATTTACCGAACATACGCATCATAGCCGGGATTCTCTTCTCGATGGTACCCTCACCGTTTTTCAGCTCGATCATCGGAGTATCCAGCCACAGACCCAGACCGTCAGAAGTAACCAGACCGTTGTTACGATCGGTACACTCACGGATGATGGAAGCTGCGGATACGTCACGGGTTTCCAGCGGATGCATGAATACTTCACCGTTCTTGTTGATGAGTTTAGCACCTAAAGAACGAACTTTCTCGGTTACCAGAGCACCGAAGATCTGCTCCGGGAAAGCAGCACCGGTCGGATGGTACTGCAGGGTGTCTGCATACAGCAGTTTTGCACCGACACGGTAACCTAATACCAGACCGTCTGCGGTTGCACCGTAGTGGTTGGAGGTCGGGAAGCCCTGATAATGCAGTCTGCCTGCACCACCGGTAGCTAAGATAACGGTTTTAGCACGAGCAACCAACAGTTCGCCGGTCTCCATGTTCATTAAAACAGCGCCTGCGCATTTGCCGTTCTCGTCTAAGATCAGCTCTACTGCGGAGGTAAAGTCAACAACCGGAATACCGCGGGACAGAACTTCGTCACGCAGAGTACGCATGATTTCAGCACCGGTGTAGTCTTTTGCAGCGTGCATTCTCTTTCTGGAGGTACCGCCACCGTGGGTGGTGATCATGGTACCGTCAGCAGCTTTATCGAACTCAACGCCGAGCTCGTTTAACCACTGAATTGCTTCCGGAGCATCGCAAACCAGTTTCTGTAACAGTTCCGGTTTAGCAGCAAAGTGACCGCCGCCGAATGCATCCAGGTAATGGGTTGCCGGGCTGTCGTTCGGTTTGTCTGCAGCCTGGATACCACCCTCTGCCATCATGGTGTTTGCATCACCGATGCGCAGTTTGGTAACGATCATGGATTTAACGCCGTTTTTGTCAGCTTCGATTGCTGCGGATGCACCTGCACCGCCGCCGCCGATGATTAAAACGTCGGTATCGTAATCGATCTTGGTCAGATCTACATCGGAAGCTTTAATGCGGCTGTTAGCCTGCAGTAAAGCAGCCAGCTCGGTCGGAACCTTCTCGCCTGCGTTAACGCCGACGGTTAAGGTTGCGAACTCGCCCTGTTTGTAGTCCGGATGATACTGTGCAAGAAGCGCGTCTTTTTCTTCAGCGGTCATACGTCTCGGTTCCATAACCGCATTCGCCTCACGAGCTGCTTCTACCTTTTTCATGGATTCCAGCATTTCATTGGTATACATATTATGACACACTCCTTTCTTATTTTTCGATCTCTCTGTTGTTGTAGAGTTCTTTCATCTCGGAGATCGGTTTCTGCATCAGAGCCTCGATCAGTTCCTCAAATTTACCGTCTTTGATTTCCTGAACGCGTTCTTTTAAGTGAGCAGTTTCCGGTGCGAGATATTTACCGTTGATACGGCGAGCCAGTAAGCCAACCTGCGGATGAGAGATACCTGCCGGGCATCTGGAAGAACATACGCCGCACATTACGCAGTCGAAGGATTCCTCTGCGCAAGCTTCGAAATCACCGCGCTGTGCATAAGCGATGTACTGCATAACATTTAAGCCCTGAGTACAAGCTTTGGTACAAGCGTTACAGCCGATACAAGCATAGATCTCCGGATACAGCTGCATCATAACAGCCTCGGAAGCGGTGATCTTGTCCATATCGTAAACCTGTTTTACCAGCGGGAAGAAAGGCAGGGTGGCAATATACATATTGTCTTCAACCTTGGTCTGACAAGCGAGGCAAACTTTCAGTTCACGGTCGCCTTTGATACGGTACAGAGTTGCGCAAGCACCGCAGAATCCGTTACGGCAGCCACAGCCGCGAACCAGCTGATAGCCTGCGTATTCCATTGCACCCATGATGGTGAGGTTAGCAGGTACAGTGTACTGTTTGCCGTACAGGAATATATTTACCATATTTTCCATTGTTACTTTCTCCATTATCATTCAACAAATTAATATTCGTCCGGAAGCTCGTCCAGTTCATCAAAACGGAAAACCGGGCCGTCTTTGCAGACGTATTTATCACCAATGTTGCAGCGGCCGCATTTGCCGACGCCGCATTTCATTTTCAACTCCATGGTGGTGTAAACCTGAGTCTTTTCGAAGCCCAGTTCCATCAAGCCCTGCAGAGTGAATTTGATCATGATTGGCGGACCGCACATCAGTACGGTTTTATTTAAGTCCGGGTTGAGTTCCTTAACGAAAGTCGGAATGAAACCAACATGACCGTCCCAGCCTTCCTGCTCACGGTCGATGGTGAGGTTTACTTCAACACCGTCATCTGCCATCCACTCGGTGATGATCTCGTTGTAGTCAACTAAGTCATCTTTGGAACGTGCACCGTAAACGATCTGTACTTTACCGTAGTTTTCACGGTTGTCACGAACGTAGTTGATAACCGAACGCAGCGGAGCTAAACCGATACCACCTGCGATGAACAGCAGATCTTTACCTTTTAACTCAGTCTCAACCGGGAACGGTTTACCGTACGGACCACGGATGGTGATCTGCTGGCCTACCTCCATCTGATGCAGCCAGTCGGTCAGACAGCCGCATTTTTTGATGGAGAATTCCATAAATTCCTTGTTGGTCGGAGAGGAAGTGATGGAGAACATCGCTTCGCCGACGCCCGGGATAGACAGCATTGCACACTGGCCCGGCATATGTTCAAACGGTTTTACGCCATCCGGAGTTAAAACACGGAAGGTTTTAACATCCGGAGTATCCATACGGATATCGGTGACCTCGCCCAGATAAGGAATCAAAGTCTCATAACTCATCTTACTTTTCCTCCTTTGCGAGTTTTTTCATTACTTTAACAATGTTCATGTTGACCGGACAAGAAGCTAAGCAGCGACCGCAGCCTACACAGCCGAACTCACCGTCATTATTTGCCGGGAAATATACCAGCTTATGCATGAAGCGCTGACGGAAACGTTCTTTCTGAGAGGTTCTCGGGTTACCGTGAGCCATCTTGGTGAAGTCGGAGAACATACAGGAATCCCAACAACGGAAACGGCAGATACCGTGACCGGTGTCGTAGTCGCGGATGTCATAGCACTGACAGGTCGGGCATACGAAAGTACAGGTACCGCAAGCGATACATGCCTCACACAGCTCTCCCCATCTCTCATCGCTGAATAACTCATCGAGCTTATCGCCGCCGAAGCCTTCGGTGGTGAGGTTAGCCAGCGGGAGTTTTTTAACGATCTCACGGGTCTTAGCTTTTGCTTCTTCAGCAGCAGCCGGATCGCGGTCCTCGAAGATATCACCTAAGGATTCTACAAATGCAGTACCCTTCTCGGTGTTCGCTTTTACGAAGTAGCCGCCATCTGCCTCGGTGAAGTCAACGTCAGCCATCGGCTCTGCAGCATCGATACCAAAGGTAGCGCAGAAGCAGGTCTCTGCCGGACGGTTACAGGATAAACCGAGGATCAGACCGTGTTCACGTCTGTTTTTGTAGTAGCTGTCTACCGGCTCAGCCAGGTAAACTTTATCTAAGATACCGAAGCTGCGAACGTCGCAAGCGCGAACGCCGAATATAGCATAATCTTCGGTCTCACGGCGCGGGTCAATGATTTCGATCTTTTTGCCGCTCATTTTGAACTCAACTAAGTTCTCGGTCTGCGGGAAGAAGAAATCTTTTGCGCTCTTGGTGGTATGCAGTGCCTTGGACACAACAGTACCCGGCTCCCATTTTTTATAGGTAGCGCCAGTTCCGGCATCTACCGGAACGTACATGCTGCGTTTTTCGGATGCTTTTTCAAAGAAAAGATCGAGTTTATCCTTTGCAAGGTACAGCATCATTCGTTCCCCCTTTCGTGAACCACAGACGGTTCAGCGTCATCAAAGGTATAGGAAGTTAACGGATGCTTGGACTCGGTGTCCTCGCCTGCCTGATACTCGCCGTACAGCTCATTGATATCTTTGATGAACTTACGGTTAAGCAGGTGCAGCGGAATATGCTCCGGACATACTCTGGAACACTCGCCGCAGTCGGTACATCTGCCGGCTACGTGGAATGCACGGATGATATGGAACATGTTCTCCTCAAAGGAGTCTGCTGCAGCTTTCTGAGCGATACCGGAATTCGGGTTATCAAAGATGCACTGCTCACAGGTGCAAGCCGGACAAACGTTACGGCAAGCATTGCAGCGGATGCAGCGGGATAACTCGCCTCTCCAGAAGTCATAACGCTCTTGTGCGCTCATAGCCTCGAGTTTAGCAACCAGATCAAAACGGCCGCTGTCAGCAACAACTTCGCCGTCCTCACCGATGATCTCATCATAAACGGTCAGCTTTTTGGATTTGCAGCATACGCAGCGCTCTGCCATTGCATCTTTCTTAGCAACGGTTTCATCGCCGTATACAGTTTTAACCACAAAATTATCGCCTTCGCTTACGATATCCAGAATACCCTCAATGCCTGCTGCTTTGATCTTATCAACATCAGCCATGCCGTCACAGCCAACACCGATGACATACACGTTCTCACGAGCAATGCGGTGCTCAGCGGTCAGCTGGTTAAAGGAATAAGTATCGCACGGTTTGAGGAATGCAAGGATCTTGCCTTCCGGATTGTTTTTCTGCTCTCTCATAACGTATTTGGATACGTTAGCGCCGCAGAAATCATTGTATACAAAATTAGCCTCGACTTCTTCTACCGAAGTGAATACAGCCGGAGTCATATCATAAGCAAATTCACCTTTGACCCAGCCGATCACGCGGTTTACAGAACCGTCGGAAAGCAGTTCAACTGCTCTTTTTTTCATCATTTCCTGCATCTCAGATCCTCCAATCTGCGATTCGGGCCGAGTTCAGTGATCTGCGCCACAAAATCGTTCATAGTTGCGGCAAACTTCGCACCCTCTGCTGCGGAAACCCACTCAAGTCTGGTACGGTTACGCTCGATACCCATGAAGTCAAGCATGGAGAACAGCATGGTGATACGGCGTCTTGCAAAGAAGTTACCGCTGGTGTAATGGCAGTCACCCGGGTGGCAACCGCAGATGATCACGCCGTCTGCGCCTCTCTGGAACGCACGCAGGATGAACATCGGGTTAACACGGCAGGAGCAAGGTACGCGAATGATCTTAACATTCGCAGGATACTGCAGACGGTTGGTACCGGAAAGGTCCGCGCCCGCATAAGAGCACCAGTTGCAGCAGAAAGCTACAATCGTCGGCTTAAAAGTTTCGTTTACTTGCATATCGCGTCAACCTCCGCCATGATTTGTCTGTTAGAGAATCCCTTGAGGTCCATAGCACCGGACGGACAGGTTACGGTACAAGCACCGCAGCCCTGGCATACTGCCGGGTTAACGGAAGCAACACGTCTGATCTTGGTGGTACGATCCGGCATACGGAATTCTTTATCAGTATAAGTGATCGCGCCGTACGGGCAAACATTTGCACAGGAAGAACAGCCGTTACACAGCAGTTCGTTGGAATGTGCCACACACGGGTTACAGGTGAGTTTATCTTTTGCGAGCAATCCGATAACTTTTGCTGCAGCAGCACCGGCCTGAGAAACGGTCTCCGGAATATCTTTCGGGCCCTGGCATGCGCCGGACAGGAAGATACCTGCGGTCGGAGATTCTACCGGACGGAGTTTCGGATGTGCTTCAGTAAAGAAGTCATTGGTATCCATGCTTGCGGTGAGCATAGTTGCGAGCGGTCTTGCGCTCTTATCCGGCTCGATTGCTGCTGCCAGAACAACCAGATCAGCATCGATATGCAGCTGCTCGTTCATGATCAGATCGGATGCCTGAACTTCTAAAGTACCGTCAGCTTTCGGGGATACCTTGCCGACCATACCTTTGATGTAATGAACGCCGTATTCCTCGGTCGCACGACGATAGAACTCATCAAAGTTCTTACCCGGAGTACGAACATCAATGTAGAATACATAAACTTCGGTGTCCGGATATTTTTCACGGGTCAGCATTGCGTGTTTCGCAGTGTACATACAGCAGATCTTGGAGCAGTAGCTCTTACCTTTTTCCGGAGTACATCTGGAACCGACACACTGGATGAATACGATCTTATGCGGATGTTTGCCGTCAGACGGACGGAGCAGTTTACCGGAAGTCGGTCCTGCTGCGTTGGTCAGACGCTCAAACTCTAAAGAAGTGATGACGTCTTTGGACTGAGAGTAACCGTACTCATCGTAGTTATCAACTTTGATCGGGTTGAAACCGGTTGCAACTACGATAGCACCGTACTGGCGCTCTACGATCTCATCGGTCTGTTTATAGTCGATAGCGCCTGCAGCACATACTTTGGAGCATACGCCGCATTTGCCGGTTTTCAGCATGGTGCAGTAATCTGCATCAATGGTAGCAACTTTCGGAACAGCCTGTGCAAACGGAATGTAGATCGCACGACGGTTGTCCATGCCCATGTTAAACTCGTTCGGTACTTTCTTCTGCGGACATTTTTCGGTACATACGCCGCATCCGGTACATTTGGTAGTATCTACATAACGAGCTTTCTTTCTGATTTTAACGTTGAAGTTTCCAACGAAACCGGATACACCGTCTACCTCACTGTAGGAGTAGATGTTGATCTTCTCGTTCTGTGCACACTCTACCATTTTCGGGGTCAGAATACATGCTGCACAGTCTAAGGTCGGGAAGGTTTTATCCAGCTGGGTCATTTTACCGCCGATGGTCGGCTGTTTTTCAACGATATCTACTTCAAAACCAGCATCTGCA
>JBGUUN010000408.1:0-3465 GCA_045133555.1 Oscillospiraceae bacterium | reverse complement strand
CCTGATTTACCGCACAGACACGGTAATAATAGCAGGTATGATCCTCCAGTCCCGTATCGACGTAACGTCCGACACAGTATTCCTCCGGCATGACGTCTGCAACAAAGGTCTGCTCATCCGGTACAAATCCCGCCTCTTTGCTGCGGTACAGCTTATAATGCGAGAAATCCTGCTCGGTACTTGCACCCCAAAGCAGATACAAATGGCCGTAACCCTCACCGGCAGCGGCACAAGGCTTTGAGATCAGTCCGGTATACACTTCACCGATCGGTGCCGGAATACCGTCTTTTGTCTCCCCTTTTTCTTGTTCTCTCGTTTTCAGACAGAGCCGGTCTTTGCCGATACGGTAGGTTACAAATCCGTGATCGGACAACGGTGCATCGGTCACTTTCTCATCCACGGTACAGCGAACGGCATCGCAGTTTTTACCAAAACATTCCGCCACCTGCTCACCGTAGAATCTTGCGATCAGACCGTTTCCGTCATCCGCACGTTTCAGACACAGAAAACGTACCTCACCCGTAAGTTCCAAGAAGCTGCATTGTTCTTTCGGCAGGTAACCCTCCTGCGCCGGAAGCACGACCGATGCGGTCGGGGTGACAAAGCGTTCTGCCTGCTGCATCAGTTTTGCAGCGCGGTAGTCGCCGCGGTACGAAGTGATCGCATAACGGAAACGATAATTCAGATGGCTGCCGCCCGGGGTCTGCTTTTGGAGCCAATCGTTTGCCGCATACGCAATGATCTGTGAGCCGTCACCGGTATTATCGAAATCGGTCTTATCCGGATGGATATGATCAAACTCGATGAGCTGATTTTCTTTCATCAGAAGTGCCGCACCGAAATCACCGTTTTCACAGCAGCACCACTCATGTGCCGCCATATAAACATCGGTACCGTAACCGGTGATATCCTTGGCATACTCTGCCACCGCGCCGTTTAAGTGGCATAACCGGCGGCTGTTTTCCACCTTGAACGGGAATACAAAGTAAAGATAACGGCGGTAACGGTCGGCATTGATCATCGTGCGGGCATGCTGCACCTCGTTTTCCAGATCGATGCGCTTGATCCCGTTGGGCAGCGATATTTTCTGCAGGATGACTGCACCCATCGCATCCACTCTGCTTTGTACCTTCACACGAATGCCAAGTGCATCGCTTTCTACCTCGAATACCGCATCAGACGGTGTAACAAAGCTTTGATGGCCGTCTTTGGTAAAGACAAGCTCATTGGCTTTATATCGGTCAGCGGTATCCAAAAGCTCTCTCTGCAGCTCTTTATCATAAATGGAGGCGATCGCACCGTTTTCGGCAAATTCCAGACGGTAATATGCATTTTCGATCACCGGTGCGGATGCGGTTTTCTCCTGCTTACGCATAAGCGGCATAAAATCATCAAGCGATACCGTGCGGTAACCGAATGCCGGTACCGTCACCGAAGCATACCGTCCGTCAACACAAACATGCTCCGTGATCGGATATGCCATCGGATTGAACACTGCCGCAGAAGGACTGTCGGTCGGAATATGAGAAGCGATGCTGCGCATTGCAGCTTCACTTTCCTCTTTTGCGGTCTGATACGCTTTTTCGATCCAATCGCGATGCTGCATCCAGGTTTCATACACCCTTCTGCCGCTGTATCCGCTGACACCGTAGGAGTGTTCATCGTTCATCAGCAGGTGATACCACGCACGGTCGAATGCGGTTTGCGGGTAAGTATAGCCGTCATCGGTCAGACAGGCAACGGCAGACCATTTTTCTGCGATCGGCAGCAGTCTGTCCGCCTCGGATTTTTCAAAGATCATTTCCGGTACAGACAGCGGATGCTGATACCATCCGCCCGCCATATCGCCGCGGATGACCGGGATACGGTCACCAAACCGTTCTTCCAGCAATGCAAACGGCTCATCCGGATTGCCGAGTGCTCTGAGCTGCGGCCATTTCCATTTTCCGTTCCACACTTTGATCTGATCGGTGACATAATGATCCGGGATCTGATTGTCATCATAGCAGGCAAACATCCAGATATCATACGGATATTTTTCTTCCAGCAGTTCCAGCTGCTTATACATCTTATCCTCGGTTGCATCCGGGTGCATTTGGTAATACCGCGGTCTCGGATAAATACCGAAGGATTCACCGCCGTAGCCGTACTGCGTACTTGCCCATACCAGCAGCGATTCACCGGTCTGATTCTCCCAACGGTAGACCATCGGCAGTTCGGATGCATAACGCACATCCACACGCGAACCGTATCCGCCCGCTTCCGGATTCAAGTCCGGTCCTAAAATATTACGGTCGTTCTTCCATACCGACGACGGCATCGGATTCCAATGGTTCGGCGCAAAGATCACATTTTGATATCCGGCTTCGGCATATGCCTGCAGCATCGACATCGGCATACCGTTGATATCGATCAATGCCACGGTTTTGCTCTCGATCCCCCAGTCATCGTACAGGCGTCTGCGTTCATATGCGCTGCGGCACATTTCCTCCAGTCCAAAGGTCTGGAAGTGATTGCCGGCATACCCGGCACAGGTACCGATCTTACCGGTTTGGATATATTCCTCTGCGATTTTCTTTGCTGCCGCATCGCCGTATTTCATACGGTAATTACTCCAAAACCAGCTTCCTTCCATAGTATAACGGTAGCGGTTTTGATCCTCTCTGTCCTTGGTCTCCTCATAGCGTTTTACCGCTTCATCAACGATGGTACAGCATTCCTCACGCTGGATATACTGCGATTCGTGCAGTCCGATATCCATATGTGCGGAGATCATGACATAGATCGTCCATTCACGCGGACGTTTCCAAATCTGTTTGGTCTGCGCCAAAACCGTTCCGTCACGGTTGGTGATCTGCCACAGGGCTTCAAACTCCGTTTCCTGCAGCGGCAAAAGCACCGATGTTTCTCTCTTGCCGCAATCAAATGTCACAGGTACATTTTCTGCTATCGCACCGCGTGCACCGAACACCGAGAGAAACAGATGGGCCGGTCTTGAACAACGGTATGCGATTACGATCTGCTGTCGGTCATCCTGCGACACCATTGAGGTCGGTATGACATGAAATTCTTTTATCGTGATCATATTCTTTTCCTTCTTTTCAAAGCTTAAAGATCAGGCTTGCGTGTTTGGTATCTTCACATGTTACCGTCATGCCGTCGGCTTGGATACACATCTTCGGGGTATAATACGCAGTCGAAAGATATCCGTCCTTGACCGTCACCTCTCTCCAGCCGTACATACAGTCACAAAGCGCACATCCAGCATAGGAGTAGTTGCCGGTATGGAGCATGAGCTTGCCGCCGTATGCCTCTCCGCCACATTCTGCAATGCAGATATGCTCGTGTCCGCAGAACATACAAACAACACGCGGATCTTTTACCAATGCCTGAAACGCATCCGATTCCTTTTTCAGATCGAAATAATGCGAACAGAGAACGACCGGAAGATCCGGATATTTTTCC
>JBGUUN010000407.1:0-6114 GCA_045133555.1 Oscillospiraceae bacterium | reverse complement strand
TCTCACCGCTTAAGATAACAATACGTGCGTTGCGGACAGTCGGACGGCCGCACTGCAGTAAAAGCTGTAAACACTGCTCACAGGAATCTGCGCGCTGGTCGAACTGACCCGGCAGATACTCCATTGCAAAGATATGCTCGCCTTCGGAAATTTCCGGCAGCGCAGTGTAGGTAACATCCACAGCCGGCTCAGAGAATACATTGCTGACTGCAAGCGCAAACTGCTCATCGGTCAGACCCTCTACGTCATAACGGTTGATAAAACGCAGAGCGGTTAAATTCTCCATCTGCAAAGAGGTGCGGATGTCGCTGCACAGACTGTCCGCATGTGCGGCATAAGCAGCTTTCTTCTCGACATAGATGCGAAAAACTGACATGATCTTAAACTCCTTTAACCTTCGTCATTCTTTCATTGGTTTTGATCTTCGATTGATGCGGCAACCATATGTCCCATGAATATATCGTTCAACCGGACCGTTACGATCTTACCACGCAGGGTGTTCGGATCGGTATCGGCAGGAAAATCGACATAGACCGGTGTATAGTTGCGTGTATATCCCTCGGCACGCAGCAAACCCGCTGCCTCCGTGAAATGCGATTCCAACAGTACCTCAGCTGTCTTTCCAAGCTGGGTAAGTAAAAAGTTTGCTTCGTTTTCTTTCTTCACCGCAAGCATTTCAAGCGTACGCTGCTTTTTGATCTGCGGAGAAAGCTGCGGCAATTTGGCTGCCGGAGTGCCCTCTCGCGGCGAATATTCAAAAACGTGCATCTGCGACAATGCGATCTCTTTTGCGAATGCCATCGATTCGCGGTGTTCTTCCTCGGTCTCTCCCGGGAAGCCGGTCATGATATCGGTGGTCACAGACGGATTTTCAAAGCAGTCACGGATATCGTTTACGATCCGCGCATACTCTTTTTTGTCATAGTGGCGGTTCATGCGGCGCAAAACACCGTCACTTCCGCTTTGCAGTGCCAGATGGAACTGCGCACAAAACTGCGGCAGCTTCGCCATTCTTGCAAGATCCTCGTGGGTCAGCAATTCCGGCTCAAGCGATCCCAGACGGACCCTTTTGACTCCCGGAACGTTACAGCAGGCTTCCACCGCATCGATCAGCCGCAATCCCAGATCCTGACCGTAGGAACTTAAATTGATGCCGACCAGAACGATCTCACGGTAACCCGCATCTGCAAGCTTTTGGATCTCGGCTTTGATCGCGTCGATCGGTTTGCTTCTGACCCTGCCTCTGGCATACGGGATGATACAGTAGGAACAAAAGCGATTGCATCCGTCCTCGATTTTCACAAAAGCACGGGTCTTATGCTGCGACATCGGCAGCTCCATATCCTCAAATTTTTCGCCTCTTTCATGGCGGTCAATCTTAACGATACGGGTCTTTTGTAAAGCGGCACGCTCCACCAGCTCCAAGAGCTCGCGTCTTGCGGTATTTCCGCAAAGCACATCCCAATCCGAAAGTTCTTCGGCGCGCTGCGGGAATGCCTGTACAAAACAGCCGGTCAATGCGATCACCGCATTCGGATTCTCTCTGCGGCAGCGATGCAGGATCTGTCTTGTTTTTTTGTCTCCGGTCGAGGTAACGGTACAGGAGTTGATGACATAGACATCGTTTACACCGACATCCTTGTCCTCTCTGTCCACCGTCTGATAACCCGCTTTGCGAAAAGCGGCAGCCATAACATCGCTTTCATACTGGTTGACTTTACAGCCAAGCGTAATGAAACATGCTTTTTTGCCCAGACCGGTGAGCAGCGGTGTGCAATTACTTTCGATCATCTTCTATCCTTTTCTTTTTGAACGTCAGCCATCGGTTTTCAGAAAAATCCAAGCTGACAGTTGACAATTTCACGCTTTTTTGGTATAGTTATATTTGTAATGTATCAGGTGCATATTGCGGAATGTGCCCTTTGCATTTCCGATCATTTTCTCGGAAAGGGAGGTATCACTGACATCAAACAGGTAACCATTCAACTCAGCACGATCAACGACGCTAAGAAATTTGTAGCGATCGTCGCCGGCTATGATTTCGATATCGATCTGATCTCCGGGCGCTATGTGGTTGACGCCAAATCGATTATGGGGATTTTCAGTATGGATATTTCCAAACCGATCACCTTGGTCGCTCAAACCGATAACGCCGATGAGCTCATGGCAGATATTGCCGAATATATCGTCTGATACAAAATTTTTACGTAACCGTCCTTACACGCCCCTCGTGTCCGGACGGTTATTTTTATTTGTTTTCGATCTCCATGACCTTTTCTACACGTCTTGCATGTCTGCCGCCTTCAAACTCGGTGACTAAGAAGATGTCAAGCAGCTCACAGGCAAGACCCGGGCCGATTACGCGGCCGCCGAAGCAGATCACGTTTGCATCATTGTGCAGACGGGTGTATTTTGCACTGAAGTAGTCGTGGCAGAGCGCTGCACGGATACCTTTGATTTTATTGGCAGCCATGGAAATACCGATACCGGTACCGCAGACCAGGACACCTTTCTCACATTCACCGTCGTTGATTGCTTTGCCGACAGCCAGTGCAATATCCGGGTAGTCTACGCTCTTTTCATCGTAGCAGCCGAAATCTTTGTATGCGATCCCCTGTTCTTCCAGGTGTGCGATCAGTTCTTTCTTGAGCTGAAATCCGCCGTGATCCGATCCGATTGCGATCATAGTTATATCCTCACTTATTCTCTGATTGTTGTTTTAAGCGCGCCAGACGCTCTCTCTGCGCCTGCGGCAGTCTGATATATACCGGCATCAATTCCTTTGCATCGATGGCTTTTCCGTCCAGTGCATCGAAATAGGCCGCCAAAGCGGTACCGTATGCCTGCTGCAGACCGTACGGACCGTTATATACTTTAATGTTTTTCTGCTCGCTGTATTTGGCTTTTACCGCTTGTGCGCCGTCGCCGATGAGCAGGATCTCCTGATCGGCAAAATCCGCGAACAGTTCTCCCATTCCGGAGATATTCACCGCCAGATCCTCGGTCAGACGAATGATCTTACCGTCCTTTGCCGCAAAGAACGCACAGTATGCGTCATCACGTCTGGCATCGGTCACCGCACAAAGGATCTCCTTTTTATCGGTGTGGTTATATGCCAACGAAAGCAAAGAGGATACACCGACACAGTTTTTGCCGCAAGCAAAGGCAAAGCCTTTGAGCGCACTGATACCGATGCGCAGACCGGTAAAGGAACCCGGTCCGATCGCTGCCGCAAACAAATCGATGTCGTTTAAGGTCATGCGGCTGTTTTTCAGCAGATCCTCACAAATGGGCAGTAATGTTTCCGAATGGGTCAATCCGGTGTGCAGTGTCACCTGTGTGACAAGCTTTCCATCCGATAAAATTGCGGCGGAGACAGCCTTCGCCGAAGTATCAACTGCAAAGATATTCAAAGCGTCAGCTCCCTTTCCGAATCAAATTCAATGGTACGGCTTTCCGGACCGTCTGCCGTAATGGTAACAAAAATGGTATGCTCCGGCAAAGCATCCTCGATATTCTCGCTCCATTCGATCGCCAGAATACCGCCGCTTTCCAGATAATCGTCATAGCCTGTCGCATACAGATCTTCGGTGTCCATAATACGGTACATATCAAAATGATACAGCGTGATCTTGCCCGGATACTCATGCACCAGCGCAAAGGTCGGGCTGCACACTTCACCCTCACAGCCGAGGCCGGCCGCAAGTCCGCGTGTGAAAGCGGTCTTTCCGGCACCCAGATCGCCGCGGTATGCCACCACGTCTCCGGATCTTAAATTCTTGGCAAATCGCATTGCCAAAGCAAGTGTCTCATCCACCGAGGCGGAATGACAGATCGTCTTCAAAAAAACCGCTCCTCCCCATTCTCATTCTGCTTTTATTATACTCTATTTTTTGCATTTCTGTCAATACTTGTACCCGATTCCGCATCGGACAAAATCGAAATTCATCACATTCACGGCATTTAACGATTCTTTGGCGCAAATTTATAGAAAAAGACAACGCTCTTTTCGGTCTAAAAAATCCTTCTTCGGCATATTCTGAAAAAACACGCCCAACAAGGAGCCGAACATGAAGAAAAATGTCTTTCATCCCCTGATTTCCAAATTGAAAGCCTTTACCGCCGGATGGGTATCGCTCACCTTTTTGACCCTGATCTTCGCGATCCCACAAGCCGCAGCACCACCCGAACCGTCCGAATCCCCTGCTTTACAGCAGCCGGTCGCATCTTCCTCTGTACCTCATACTTCTGTATCCTCCGAAGCAAAAGATACACCGCAGCTTACCCCTACCGTAAGTGAGCAAAATACCGTAACGCACCTCACCCCCGTATACTACAACCAGAAGGATGCCCTTTGGAAGGATGCCGCATACGGCAGCGATCCTATCGGTGGATACGGCTGCGGTCCGACGGTATGTGCCATGATCATCTCCACCTTGACCTCTTATGCCGTCACTCCGGTGGATATGGCAGATTGGTCGGTAAAAAACGGCTGCTATATCGAAGGCGGCGGTTCGTACCACGATATCATCCCACTGGCCTGTAAAAGCTACGGTCTTTTGGTACAAGGATGTGATATCAGCCAAACCGATGAAGTGCTCAACGCTTTGAAAAACGGTGCATTGGTCGCGGTCATCATGGGTCCGGGAGATTTCACCGCCACCGGACATTTTATCCTGCTGTACGGTGTGGATGAGGATGGAAAGATCTTGGTATCCGACCCGGCAGACCGAAGCAACTGCAAAGCATGGGACAGCGATATCATCTTCTCCCAGGCCAAAGCATATGCAGGCGGCGACGGTCCTTTTTGGATCATCACCACCAAAAATTAAACCGCCGCTTCCAAAACCGGAAACGGCGGTAATTCTTTTATTTGGAGATCATAGAAGCATCGTTTGCAGCAGTTTGCAGATCAACAAGACGCTGAATACGCAGGTCTTTGTCCGGATGGCTGCTGACAAGATTTGCAAACAAGCCCTTGGAGGAACCTGCGGAGAAGGAATCCAGCAAACCGCAAAGATCGTATCCGTAGCCGAGCTGATAGGAAAACTCATCCGCTGCGTACTCATTCGAGCGGCTGGATTTCATGACCAGTAAGGTACCGATCTTGGTCCATACCCAGGTCAGACCGCTGACAAACAGCGAGATCATAAAGCTGTAGATCGAAGTAAAGACCGCAGCCAGCGAGCCCTCCGATCCGCCGATGAACAGCGAAACAAACAGCATCATCAAACGGAACAATTCAATCATCAGACGAACAAAGGTGATGAATGCGGTAACGATCATATTACCGACCGCAACCACCAGGATCAAATCGGTGTCTTTATGTGCCAGATGTCCGAACTCATGTGCTAAGGTCGCTTTGATCTGACCGACCGGACAGTTGAGCAAGCCGGTGGTAATGCAGACGGTCTTTCTGCCGGTCGCAAACGCATTCGGATCCGCATCATATTTCACAAACAGACGGACATCGTCCGGGATGGAAGGATCGAGCATTTTTGCACGCTGATACACCTCGTCAAAGATCGGGCTGATATACGCAAGCAGATCCGGATTATCGATCTCTTTGCATCCGTTTTGTTTACGTAAGATCCACTCACCGATCGGAGAAAGCGCAATGACCAAAGAAAGCAGATACAGCGCGATGCCGATCAAAAACGAAGCCCAGAACGGCAGCGCATACGCCGAACCAATCAGCAGATGGGAAATACCGGCGATGATGGCAACATTCAGTACCAGATAGATGATGATCGGAATATTGTTTACTCGCCCCAGACGTTTGAAAAAATCGATCAGATACATAGATGTTTCCTCGCTTGATGTTAAATATTACTGCGGGATCTCATCCAGACGGTAGATGGATTCCACACCCGGCTCACGGGTCATCCATTTGCCGTCGGTGAAGTCCGGGATCGCAACCGGCATACTGCCCATAGCAATGGATTCCTCACTGAGTACGGTGATGCTCATCCAGGCAGCTGCATCGTAGACATCAATCGGCGGCGGGGTCTGATTGACAACACTCTCGACGAATGCGGACAGTACCAGATAGTCCATACCGCCGTGGCCGCCGATCAGCTCGCCTTGCTGATATTTCTTCCAAAGCGGATGATC
>JBGUUN010000406.1:0-5070 GCA_045133555.1 Oscillospiraceae bacterium | reverse complement strand
GATTATAATAACCGATACTACGTCTGCGTATATGAGAATGAGATCGCTATGCCGCGGTATGTTAGTTTGGGACAAAATGCGAATAATCAGATCGCTATCCTTGACGGCTTGCAGTCAGGTGAGCTGATCGTATCTCAGTAGGAAGGGGGAGACGCATGAAGCATTTTTTTAGGTTTCTCAAAACCAAGATGTTGCATAAAAGCTGGATGATGGCCGCGCTTTTGGTCGGCAATGTCCTGCTCATCGCGATCTGCTCCTCCTGTCCGATGTATATCACAGCAGCACAGCAGAAGTCGCTTGACCGCGCATTTACAACCTATGTGGAGGATACCGGAACTTATCCGGGCGCAGTCAGTATTGACGCAAATTCCAGAAAATATTTTGAAGATGACAGCCGTGCATTGCTGTATGCCGATGGCGATGCATTGGCGGCATCCTTGCCGACGATGATCGAAAACACACCGCAAGCGGCGGTTACCACCTATACCATGCAGCAGTACGCGGTCTGCCGTATTCATGATGCGCGCGCATTTGCGGTGACATTGAGTCATAAAAACAATTTGGAGCAGCATATTAAGCTCACCGAAGGAACCTATTTTACGGATGAAGATGATGTGATCAGCGTTTTGGTCAGTGACCGTACCTTGATGGGGCTTAGTCTGCAGGTTGGCGATACTTTTTCGCTGGATAAGATCCAAAATGCGGATGGGACACCTGTCATCTTCCGTATTACCGGTGCATTTATCATCGGTGATGCAAGCGATCCGTATTGGGATGTATCTCCGAGTACGCTTGTCAATTACTTCTTTATCTCGGAACAAAGCTTTGATACATATTACCGTATGAACGAACGCTACAATGTCCAGATCAGCTGGCGTACCGTGCTGGATCAAGAGCAACTCAGTTTAGCAAAACTGCAGACGGTTGCGGATGTGATCAAGGGAAAGCTTGAAAACGATGAACGCTTTACGGGTTATACCCTTGGATTTGAATCCATGCTGGACACGGTCGCAAAAGAAACCGCTAAGGTGACTTTAACACTGTGGGTATTGCAGATATTGACTATGCTGCTTCTGCTTGCATTTTTATTTATGGTTTCCTCACAGCTGATTCGGATGGAGCAAAACGAGATCTCGGTTTATAAGAGCCGAGGTGCATCCGGAATGCAGATTTTTACCATCTATCTGCTGCAAAGCGGGATTCTTGCCGCCCTTGGTCTGATGATCGGTATTCCGCTTGGAATTTTCTTTTGTCAGACCATCGGATCCGCAAATGAATTTTTGGAGTTTGTCGGAAGAAAGGCTTTGACCATTCGTCTGACAGCGACGGTCTGGCTGTTTGCATTCGGCTCGGCGATTTTGTCTATGGCGGTTACCCTTGTACCGGTCATCAAACAGTCGCGTATCGATATCGTGCAGGCTAAGCGAGCCAAACAGGGTAAGAAACAAAAACCGCTTTGGGCAAGACTGTTTTTGGATCTGATTTTGATCGCAGTTTCGATTTATACCTGGTATTTCAATCACGGACGTACCGATGAATTGGCAGCGGAATTGGCGGCAGGCAAGAATATCGATCCGTTATTGTACCTTGCCGCACCGATGTTTATGGTGGGGATTGCGCTGCTTGTCCTGCGGATCTTCCCGTATCTGATCAAAGGTGTTTTCAAACTGTTTGAAAAACTTTGGAATCCGGCGTTGTATGCATCCTTTTTGCAGATCATGCGAAGTGCGGGCAATCGCGGATTTTTAATGGTCTTTTTAATGCTGACGGTTGCTTCCGGTGTCTATTATTCCACCGCAGCCAATTCGATCAACACCAATGCGACCGAACGTCTGTATTATCAAAGCGGTGCGGATATCGTACTGCAGGAGCGCTGGCTAAGCGAATACAGTGCTACCGTATCCGTGGGTGGTGTGGGCGATGTTCAGCGTCTTGGCTATATCGAGCCGGACTTCGGCAAATATTATACGCTTGAGAGCAATACCCCGGAAATCGTGAGCATGACCAAGGTGTATCAACAGACCGGTCTGACTGCGGCGTATGATCTGACCAATGAAGTGCAGAATGTCATGCTGCTTGGCATTCATACCAAAGAGTTCGGTCAGACGGCAAACATGAATGAAAATTTGCTGCCGACCCACTTTTATAACTACTTGAATGCAATGTCACAGAATTTGACGGCAGTACTGGTTTCTACCAATTTCCATGACGATTACGGTGTGGAGCTTGGCGACAGCATTTCCTATCATACCACCACCGGAGCCAGACGGGTCGGTGTGATCGCAGGATTTGTAGATTATTTTCCCACCTATCAGCCGACGGTGAAAACTGCGGAAGGCGTCATGGATCAGTATCTGATCGTTGCAAACTTTGCGTATCTTGAGCAGCTGTCCAAGGAATACCTCGGAATTCCGTATCAGGTCTGGATGAAGGTGGACAAAAGCAGCAAGTTTATCTATGATTTTGCAGAAGAAAATAACCTGAAATTTGCGGAATTCTCGGATTTAAGCCAGGATACGGTTGCACTGAAAAATGAGCCGCTGCTGCAGGGCACCAACGGTGTTTTGACACTCGGCTTTATTGTAACGCTGCTGCTTTGTGCGGTGGGATTCTTGATGTACTGGATCTTGTCCATCGGAGAACGCCAACTGCAATTCGGTATCTTCCGTGCTATGGGTATGTCATCGGGCGAAGTGATGCTGATGCTCGGCTGTGAACAGTTTTGCGTATCGGGACTTTCGGTCGTAATGGGATATCTGATCGGATTGTTTGCATCCAAACTGTTTGTTCCGCTCATCCAGATCGCGTACTCGTCTGCGGATCAGGTGCTGCCGATGCAGGTCATCACATCGGGTACGGATATCCTTCGACTGCTTGTGATCATCGGAATCGTCATGGTGCTTTGCCTTTCGGTGATCACCGTTATGATCCGCCGTATGAAGATCGCACAGGCACTCAAACTCGGTGAAGATTAAGGAGGCCACAAAATGCAGAATTGTATGATAAAAGGTATCGGCATCAAACGCGGCTTTCCGCTTCCGAATGAGAAGGACGGTATCTTCTGGGCACTCAAAGGCGTGGATGTTACGGTAAACGCCGGTGAACTTACCATGCTGCGCGGCAGGTCGGGCTCAGGTAAAACCACGTTGATGAATGTTTTAAGTGCGCTGGATGATCCGACCGAGGGCAAACTTTATATTGGGGAGCAGGATGTTTCCAAGCTGAGTGCAAAGCAAAAGGACCGTCTGCGTCGTCAGAATATCGGATTTGTGTTCCAGTCGGTCGCATTGATCCCGATGATGACGGTGTATGAGAATGTTGCTTTTGCGCTGCGTTTGGCGGATTATGAGGGCGACCATGCAAAGCGCGTGGAGGAATGTTTGAAGATGGTCGGACTTTGGGGACGTGCGACCCATATGCCGCAGGAATTGTCCGGCGGTGAACAGCAGCGTGTTGCGATCGCACGTGCGATTGCGCATAAGCCCAAGATCCTGTTTGCGGACGAGCCGACCGCAGAGCTTGACTCCAATACCGCACTTACCGTTATGAAGCTGTTTCGTACCTTGCTGGAAAAGCAGGATGTTGCGATTCTGATGACTACGCACGATACCGGTTTGATGTCGCTTGCGGATAAGATCTATCATCTGGAAGGAGGCGAGCTGGTCGATGACGATGAATGAATCGAAAAAGGATGAGCAGGTCAAAGACCCGATCATCCTCTGTGAAAACCTTGTAAAAATCTATAAGACAGGTGAGACGGAAGTTCTTGCCTTACAGGGATTGGAACTGACGGTCGAGCAAGGAGAATTGCTTGCCATCATCGGTAACTCCGGCTCCGGTAAATCCACCTTTTTGAATATGATCGGCGGACTGGACCGACCGTCTGCCGGAAAGCTGTATGTCGATGGTAAGAACCTGTTTGCAATGAGCGATGCACAGCTTGTGGATTATAAACGTCAAACGGTCGGATTTGTCTGGCAGAATAACGGCAGAAACCTGCTGCCGTGGATGACTGCGATCGAGAATATTACTGCTCCCATGATGTTTGTCAAAGACCCATTGTCAAAAAAGGAGCAGGTAAAACGTGCAGAAGAATTGCTGGAACTGGTCGGTATGAGTCACCGTAAATATTCCAAGTTAAACCAGCTTTCCGGCGGTGAGCAGCAGCGTATTGCCATTGCGATTGCGCTTGCGAATCAACCGAAGATCCTGCTTGCGGATGAGCCGACCGGATCGGTCGACAGCAAGACAGCAGAGTTTATTTTGGATTTGTTCCGTAAGCTCAATGAGCAGGGTATGACCATCGTTATTGTTACCCATGACCGCTTGCTCTCCAAAAAGGTAAACCGTGTGGTGTCGATCCGCGACGGTAAGACCTCAAGTGAGTTTATCATGAAGCAGGATTACCGCGGACAACTGGATCAGATCAGCCTGTTTGATACCACGCAGGAGGAATTTGCGGTACTCGACCGTGCAGGTCGTGTGCAGCTGCCGAGAGAGATGCTCGATCAGATCGGGGTCAAAGGCAACAAGATCCGCTTGGAAGTTGTAGACGGTAAGATCGTTATTTCCGCACCGGAATCAGTTTAACTGACCGGTCAAAAGATTGATGCATAATTGCGCCAGATGAAGTTCGGTTTCGTTTGGCGCATTTTTGCTGCCGTTGTCCAAAATCAACAGCGCACCGGTGATCTCTGAATCCTCCAGAATCGGATAAACGCAGAAAGCCTTGTAGTCTGTCCCTTCGATTGCGGCGATCGGTGCAGAGATATCGGTGTAGGTTTTGCGTTCGATCAAAAGCTGCTCGATGGGAGCGGTAATGCGTCTGCCTTCCAATTCCTTTTTGGGTAAGCCAGCGGTTGCGGTGATGTGGTCTTTATCGCATATGGCGCAAAGTAAGCCTGTCATGCGGTGTAAGGTTAAGATATAATATCCGGTGAGTTCGGATGCTTCGCCGATAGGGGAATATTTTTTGAAGATGACCTCGCCGTCGGCGGAGGTAAAGATTTCAAGCGGCTCACCGTCACGCAACCGTAAGGTGCGGCGGATCTCTTTCGGAATGACAATTCT
>JBGUUN010000405.1:0-4654 GCA_045133555.1 Oscillospiraceae bacterium | reverse complement strand
GTACATGTTCAGCGCAACGCTTGCCGGACCGCGGAAGGTAACGCCCAGCGGTTTCATCAGATGATCGCGCAGGGTATTTCTGTCCTCCTCGGACATCTTGCGGATGATATTCCATTTATCGCCCTGCATGCTGAATGCCGGGATGCCTGCATCGGTCTCAAGACCCTGATAAGCAAGGAATGCATCGGTATAAGCAATGGCAGCGCCTTTTTCCTTCATCTCACGGACATAGTCGCGTACACCCGGATAATGATTTGCCTGGTCGCCCAGGATCACCGATTTTGCGGATTTATCCAGTACGATTTCCGGACAGATCGGTAAGCCCAACATACCGTAGCAGCTGCTTAAATATTTCTCGGTTGCAGCATCGACATGCGGCTGTTTCGGTACGGAAACGCCGACGATCTCCTTATTGGTCAGTAAGTTTGCAAGCTCTACCAGACCTGCACGCTCTTTTCTCCAAGCTTCGGTATTGATCTGACCGCCCTCTGCATCCGCCAAAGAAGAATAGCAGAACAACATGCTTTCTTTTGCTTTACCTAAGATGGTCTGTCTTGCCTGCTCCAGATAGGTCTCCGGTTTGGTATCGTATGGGTCATACCAACCGCCGCCGCATTTCTTCTCATCCAGACGCATTGCCCATGCCATGGTGAAAAAGCCCTGGGTCTGCGGATATAAACCGTTGATCTCGATATCCGGCTCACGGGTCTCGGTACCGATCCAGATCCGATCGAAATCTCTGGTCTGACGAATGGTGTCATAACCCTGTCCTTCAAATCCGGTATCGTACCAAAGCGGGTATTTGATGATGATCTTACAGTTCGGATTGACCTCTTTGGCCGGTTTTAAGATGTGGTCTACGCTGACTTCATGTACGATATCGGAGTGATATTCGCCCCAGGTACGACCGCCCTTTGCCTTCTGGCAATGCTCGCAGGTGCAATGGGTGAATAAGAAGTCGTCCACCATGATCACATCAAATACCGCAGCGGTGCGGCGGAAAATCTGATCCATCTTCTCATGCACTTCTTCGGAGGAATAACAGCCGACAACATTCCATGCCGGATCGGCAAAGCGGTTGTTTGCGGTACGCGGCAGATTGACCGGAGTTACACAGCCGTGTGCCAGAATACCTTCTTCTTCAAAACGGTCACGCAGTTTCTCTAAAAGCTCCTGCTCAATGAACGCACCGCGATAAGACTCAATGTAGATCTTATGAATACCGGATGCTTTGCACCAATCGATGCATTTTTGGATATTCTCCTCTTCGCGCATTTGTTTGTTGATGGTGTTGGCGTCGAGTAAAGTAGAAAACAGATGCATAGTGTACCTCCTGAACTCATTTGATTTATTTTATCATGTGCTTCCCCTGCACATGACGGATGCTTGTGAAATTGAACGGTTTTGCAAAGAATACCACTTGATTTCAGTATAACACGCCCAAGAGCAAAAAGCAATCCCAAAGGAAAAATTTTCCTTTGGGATTTATCGGTTATTATAATACAGAGGTCACATCGTCGCCGGTAGCGATCTTGTTTAAGATCTCCTCACACAGCATTAAGCAGCGCGGTAAGTGGAACGGACCTTTCCACATAGAACCTTTCTGAATGTGGGAAACGGTACCGTCGCGATGCAGGTAGCCGTACCATTCGCCGAACTCTTTGTCGGAGAAGTGAGAGAAGGAGTACTCATGTACGGTCTCAAAACGCTCCCAATATTTCTCGTCGCCGGTCAGCGCATATGCATATAAAGAAGCGATCAGGATCTCGTTGTGTACCCACCAGAGCTTCATATCCCACTCCAGCTGCTCACACGGACGACCGTCTAAGTCTACGAAATACAGCACACCGCCGTGCTCTTTATCCCAGCCGCGCTCGAATGCGAAGTCGAAGATCTCCAATGCTTTTTCCAGCAGTTCTTTATCGCCGGTATAAACAGCATGGCTCATGATAAACCAAGCATTCTCGCAGGAGTGACCCGGGTTGATGCATCTGCCTGCCGGGTTATCTTCGTGAGAACCGTCCTGATATACGGTTTCCAGCGAAGCCTTCAGCTCCGGATGGTGGTGGAATGCTAACAGGTCACCGACAACTTTGTTGACAACTGCGGTGTAATAATCAGCTTTTGCCGGATCGCAGCGGCGCAGTATCTGTGCGGTGGAAAGCAGTACCATCGGAACGGAAGCTGCACGCTCGTTACGGTTTTCCGCATATACTTTCGGGGTGATCTTGAACGGATCGTTATTGCCGTCAGCATAGATGGAGAGCATCATCTCATAGCAGTCCTCTGCTTTTTTGATCGCATCCGCATCACCAAAGGTAGCACCGTACTCTGCCATACTCATGACAAAGAAGCTTTCGGAGAAGAAATATCTTCTCTTACGCAGCGGTTTGCCCTCACGGGTCACGGTGAAGTACATTCTGCCGTCGGTATCGAAGCATTTCTCTTCCATGAATTTTTTAGCGGAATCGGCGATCTCTTTCCATTCTTCTTTCACACCGTATTTTCTGCACAGTGCGGAGAAGGTCCATAAGCATCTGCCCTGGAACCATACGGATTTATCGTTATTGTAGCTCTTACCCTCACGGTCCATCGAGGTGATGCAGCCGCCGTATTCTTTGTCCAGCATCTCACTGTTGACCCAATACGGTGCAACATCGCAAAGCAGCTGCTCGCGATAGAATTTTGCATATTCTTTTGCCTGTTCGGCGTGTTTGCCAAGCATTTTCATTTTTAAGCATCTCCCTATCATTATTATAATTTCGATTACATATTCCAATGTAATCCATACAATAAAATTATAACACACTCGGTGAAAACAAATCAACTGTTTTCAGATATCTTCTTTTGTCCTGTTTCTTAGCCGATTCTGCCTTTACAGGTCAATAACGCCATTCCGTATGCCGAAAGGTACGCAAGCTGCACCGTATCACCGCAAATTTTTGCTTCACAGCCAAAAACTTCCAACTGCGCATATGCCGCATCCAACTCCAACACGGCATCCAACACCTCATCCTGCGAGATATTAAACAGCAGTATTGCAAGCTCGTTTTCATCCTCTGCCGCTAGCAGATACAGCCCCGGATTTTTACGGCAGACCACCGGCAGCTTCTTTGTTCCCACCCAATCAAGCGCATCGATCAGCAGCGCCTGACGGTAATAGTTACCGCAGAATGCGATGTTTCTGCCGGAAGCATAGTGATCGAATGCCATTACCGCAAAACGCAGACCGTCGGCATTCTCATAGGTATAAAACGCCGGTGTTTTCTGCGGCAGATAATAGCTGTGTACCGTCACACCGTCTTTACAGGTAAGCGCCTTACAGACCAACTGATCGGTATCGCGGATAATGTCCTGCGCTTTGATATCGTACTCGCCCACAACCGATGCATCCTTTGCCGACAGCAGACCCACATCGATCCCTCTGCGCATCAATATTTCAGCAGCCGGAACATCTAAGATCGCACCGTTTTTCAAAAGTGCGGTATCGATATACTTGGCATTCTCTCCGAATACGATCACAGGATAATCACTTGGTTCATAGACAGTCGGAATACTGTTCATCGCAAACATCCTGCTTGCCGTACTCTTATACGACGAGATCATTTGATTGGCAATATAAGCCGCCGGTTTCTCGGCAAGCTCCCAGTCCGCAACCTTATGCATCGCATTAAAGCTGTAGATACCGACCTTTTCTTTCCCCGCAAAAGTATCTCTGACTTTTTGACGCAAGGTTTCATTGCGTACATGTCGCAGCAGATAACCGGTCTCATACTCTGCCTTCTGACTGTAATCGAACATATACTTCAAGATACCGTCTGCATTACCGTCCGCAAGCAGCGCGATATCATACAGTTCAAGTACCTTGGAAGAAACCTGATAACGCGGTCGCGGATAGGTATCCCCTTCCGCAAAGCTCTCAACGCCGCTGTCCTTGCACCATGCCATCTGCAAACGGGTATCCTCGATGACCTCGATCAGCGGATCTGCCCAGTACGGTGCACCGATGGTGCGTAAAAACGGCTCGGTATCGCCGGCAAACACCCTTGCGATCTCAAGCGAATCGGTACCGGCATAATCCCAGTTATCATGGATGGTGCAGGCACCCAAGCGGATCGACGGGTCGATCTCATCCACCGTATCCCGCAGACGTTTGGCAAATCCCAACAGCGTATCCCGCATCATCTGCATATAGGCGGTGCGATATTTGTTTGCTCCGCCGGTAAACACCTTTTCTTCGATCTGCTCCCGCGGGATCACCTCGCCGATGCGGCGGTAGTAATCTTGCAGATGATGCTCGCAGAAACAGCCCATGTAGTATAGACGCAGATTCAATCGGAAATCATCATCCAGCATGATCAGATCCGGGTGCATCGCGGCGATCTTTGCCATACCCTCACAGTAGCGGGCGGTGAATTTTTCATCGGACGGACAGTAAGCTCTTGCGACCGTATCGCCCATCACACCCGCCATCGGAGTGTAGCCGTATTTGTTGCCATCATCCGTTTCATAGGACAGTACAACACCATGTCCGAATGCATCCACCCAGACACCGACTTCAAGATCGTTTTGCTGAAAATAACGGATCGCTGCTTCCAGACGCTGCGGATCGGTATCCAATACATTTTCATCGGCACCTGACGGATAAACACCG
>JBGUUN010000404.1:0-2353 GCA_045133555.1 Oscillospiraceae bacterium | reverse complement strand
TCGGGCATATAGATTGCGTTCATAAGGCAGATGTTCCTTTCCGATGATCCTTTATTTGTTTTTTCTCACAGAACATAAGTATGAACGCACAGCGGATGATATGCCAAAAAGGCGGCAGTTTGCAACATCGAAAAATCCCCGCGGGTAGCGGGGATTCCTTTATGTTATAGACGTTATATATCGGAACAGAACATCCATGGTAAAATCCGTAAGTTCCGTGGGAGAGACCGAAATTCCGTCTTTCAGCCATCTGCGAACGGCATAGAATCCGCCGCCGCCGATGTAAGAAGAGATCAAACCGACCTTTGCGGGGTCAAGTTTTGCATACGGTTCCATCTCCATGAGTGAGTTTGCGAAGTTCTGCATAAGCATTTCGAAATCATCTGCCGAGCTGTTTTTCAGGAGCAACTGCAGCAGATCGGCGTTGTCAAACAAGTATTCAAACGTGCTTTGCAGGTACATGCGGACATCATTTTTTGTCTTAAAAACTTTTGCGACCGACATTTTGCACAGCAGTTCATTTTCAATTTCAAGCAGAATGTCTTTCGGCAGATTGTAATAGCGATAAAATGTGGAGCGGTTGATCCCCGCTTCTGCGCAGAGTTCTTTTACATAGATCTTGTCAATGCTTTGCTTTTGCAGCAAACGGAGCAGAGCGTTTTGCAATAGCTGCTTGGTCAACAGTACACGTTGATTTTCTTTTTCCATTGTACTCTCCGAAAATTGAAATTTTTGGATTTATGCGACATCGAAATCCGCTCTGTCGGATTCACAACATGTAGAGTGAGACTGCTTGTTGCAAATGCGACATCTGTCGTAGTATAATTATAGCATCATACAGCCGAGCTGTCAAGGTAAGGCTGTTTTGTGAAATACATGTCTTATGTGAGGGTCTGCTGTGAAAAATCTGAAAGAAAATCTGAACGGCATTTTGGTTTGCCTGTTCGAGATCGTGGTCGGTATTCTGCTGCTTATCAATCCTGTCGGTTTTACGTCCGGCATCATTACGGCGGTCGGCATTGCGTTGATGGTGATCGGTCTGGTTTGTGTCGTCAAATACTTTCGAGCGGATGCGCGCGTGGCTGCCGTCAGCCAACTGTTGGTAAAAGGTCTTGTGGCATTGCTCGGCGGTGCGTTCTGCACGTTCAGATCCGCCTGGTTTGTGGTGACCTTTCCCGTATTGACCATTTTGTACGGTGTTGCCATCCTCATTACGGGACTCAGCAAGGTACAATTGACCGTGGATATGATCCGACTGAAGAACAGCAAATGGTTTCTCGGCGCCATCAGCGCGGCACTCTCCATTGTCTGCGCTGTTGTGATCCTGAACAGTCCCTTTACCACCACCGCGGTGCTTTGGATGTTTACGGGTATCACATTGATCGCAGAAGCTGTATTGAACATCATTGCTTTGATTGTCAGCGGAAAAGATACTGACTGAAACTAAAACAGGCGTGACCTTTATGGTCACGCCTGTTTTTTATTCTACAACATCCCAAATGCCGTTGAGTTGTCCTTTTGTCGGTGTACCCCGCTTTCTTTCATAGTAAAACCCGTATACCGTTCCGTCTGTTTTTAATAATTTTGTAATGACGGGCGCGGTCGTTAATGTCACGGTGCATTCACCGTTTTGGATCACGATGTGGTACTCGTCGGGGATTTTCACGACTTCCGTCCAGCAAGTGGTATTTACCAATTGCGATTGGTTGTAAAAATACCCGATCTGACCTGCCAGCAAGAAAGCCAGCACGGTCAGTAACACCGCATTTTTTCGCCATGTACGCTTTTTTACGGTTTTGTAGAACAGTTTTCCGAGCCACAGAAGGGTCAGCAAAGGGATCCATAGCAGTGCGGCGGAATATATTTCATGGAAGATATACGGAAAATATCGATAATCCCCCGCACTTGCCAAGCTGTCCTGCCAAAGATAGATCAGCCAGTATAAAACGATCGCAGTAACACCCACAGCGCTGCCGATGGCGCGCTTGTGCATATGCCATGCGGTCTGCTTTAAGACAGTTTCCTGTTCTGGGATGGATACAGGCTCGGTCGCTAGCTCGTTTTGCATGTTTTCCAGCATCGCGCGGCAGGTGCTGCATTCGCGGAGGTGTTCCTCCACCATTTTTTTGCTTTCCGCACTGCAAACATCGTCGATATATAATGGCAAAAGATCGCAGATAACGTCGCACTTATTTTCCATGGTCATGTCCTCCTGTCGCTTAGCATTTGCTGTATGCATGTTCTGGCACGGTAAAAGGTTACCCGCGCCCAGCTTTCGCTTTTTTGATATGTACGTGCGATCTCCGCATAGGATCGGTCGCCGAATACTTTTTCCGAAAATACGGTTCGGTAC
>JBGUUN010000403.1:0-2027 GCA_045133555.1 Oscillospiraceae bacterium | reverse complement strand
TTCGCTTAGTGTTATGTGGGTCTGCAGCGTCGGTCTGGGCTATTTCTTAACGGTCATCTGTAAGTTTGGTATCTACGGTGCATGGATCCCGAATATCATCTGTTACGCATGTAATACCATCATTTATTCCCGTCGTATCAAAGGCGAAAAGTGGAAAAAGATGTAATAGAAACCATAAAAAGCTGTCTGAAAAAAGGACAGCTTTTTTATTTTTTTGGGTATAAAGTCGATTTGTGCAAAACAGAAAAGAAAAGTGTTTTTTCTATTGACAAAGCCTTGCGGAAAGTGTATAATCCAGTAGATGAGTCGATTCATTATTTCGTAACAGAAAGGAAAACATGAATGGAAACTGCAGTTAAGAAACCGAATATGTTCATGCGCTATTTTGATAAGCGCCTGACCACTTCGAAATTCACCGCAAAAGAAATTCTTGCATTATATTTACCGATGCTGCTTGATCAGTTCTCGATCTTCGGCATGAATATGCTGACCTCCGCAATGGTCAGTGCATCCAGCCAGGAGGCGATCTCTGCGATCAGCTTGACCTCTACCATCGCATACTTACTGGTATCGCTGTTCAGCGCATTGTCCAGCGGTGGTACTGTACTGGTAGCACAGGCAAAAGGACGCGGCATGGAGGATGAGATCCGCAAATCCTGCGGTCAGACCATTTTGATCGCATCTTCTATGGGTATGCTGGCAACCGCATTGCTGGTTTGCTGCTCCGGCTTCATGGTAAATCTCTTCTTCGGCGATGCTGCACCGGTCATCCTGGAATACGGTGCCATTTACTTAAGATTGTACGGTTGGTCGTTGTTCCCGTTTGCTATCTTCAACTCCATTTCCTGCTGCTTTGCGGGTATGGGTAAAGCAAAACACTGTCTGACCCTCTCGATCATCATCAACTTAGTATATCTGATCATGTCCTTCGTGCTGATCAACATCTTAAACTTAGGTATCTACGGTACCGGTTATTCTCTGATCATCGCACGTGGCGTAGGTGCTCTGGCAGCGATCATTTTAATGTTCTTTGTCGGCGGCAGCGAAAGCGGATGCTTACGTTTCCGTGATCTTTTATACCTCTCGAATGAATTCGTTAAAAAGATCATCCGTTTGGCACTCCCGATCGTTCTGGGCTCTATCATGAGTAACGGCGGTGCGCTGCTTACCAACAGCTATATCGCAGGTCTGCCGAGCGATCAGATCGCAGCGCACAGTATCACCAACTCGATCTTCAGCATCTTCACCCTGTCCGGTTATGCGCTGCTTAGCTTGACCACCACCATCTGCGGTCAGTGTATCGGATCCAAAGACTATGATCTTGCAAAACATTACGTCAAACAGTTTACCCGCATCGGTCGACTGGCGCTGCTTGCAAACGTAGTGGTCGTAGCACCGTTCTTACCGCTGTTAATGTTAATGTATCAGCCGTCCGCTTCCGTACAGCCGATCATTTATCAGCTGCTTGGAATCGGTGTTGCAAGTGCGATCGCACTGTACTGTAACGACCTGTTGATCCCGACCTGTCTGCGTGCTGCAGGCGATGCGACCTACACCACCGTTGCATCTTTGGTCATCATGTGGATCGTACGTGTTGCGATCGGTTACTTCTTAACCGTTACCTGCGGTATCGGCATCTATGCTGTATGGATGATCAACATCATCCAGTACGCTTTGGATACTGTAGTATTCAGAAAACGTTTAAGCGGCACCAAATGGCAAAAAATGTAATCATCAAAGAACTGTCCTTTACGGGGCAGTTCTTTTTTGTTTAGGCTTGATATTTTATGCCATTCGTATTATAATAGAACCAAATAAACCAAAAGGGGAAACAGACATGAGTCAGAAAACCATCCGTGATCACGGTGTGATCATCGGTAAGATGCGGCCGGGTAAATATAATAAGATCACCGATGTTCCGGGAGTCACCGTCGGTCATTCCACCATTCATGAGGGGGAGGCACATACCGGTGTCACCGTCATCATGCCAAGTAAAGACAATATCTTTGCGCATCCGCTGCCAGCAG
>JBGUUN010000402.1:0-2348 GCA_045133555.1 Oscillospiraceae bacterium | reverse complement strand
AATGGTTCGAGAACTGTGAAGATTCCCGAAGCCATGGAAAGCGGTACCTACTATGTTGTTGGTATGCTGACCAACGATGTCGGCGGTATGAGTGCAGTCATCAGCGATACTGAAAATCCGTTCGAATTTATAAACTTGCATCTCCCAAAAAGTGTTGATAGTGTATCTGCCTATTATGCCGGCAACGGTGAACTGTATGTTGAGGTTGACGACGCAGATAATCCTGATTATACGGATTATCTTGTCGAAGTATACGATGCAAACGGCAATGCGGTTCCGAATACGATGCAGCAGTTTGGCGTCGGCGAGGATATTTATGTCGGCGGTGAGGATGTGCTGGTTCCCAAACAAGCCTATACAGTCCGCGTCAAGACTCTGCGCGAAGCCGATAACAACTATTTCTACGGTACTGACATCATTGCATCTGCTCCGATTACGATGCCAATCGTAGATAAGCCTGTACTGATTTCCGTAGGATCCAATTTCGAAAACGGTATTGTCAATGGAGAATCCTTTGAGATTACCTATACCTTTGACCGTCCTGTCTGGATGTATACTGAAATCAATCAGATCACACTTTGCGCAACCGAGTTTAGAAAGAGCTGGACCTTCAAGGCTGATCTCAACGACGGCGATTACATTGTCGACTTCGTTGCGTACGGTCAGAATAAGGACAGCGTAACCGGCAGAGATTTCCCGAATATTGCCAATGCTCAGATGGGCTTTACGATTGACTCGGTAGCTCCGTCTCTCAGCGTCAAGCAGTATGAGCACGACAGCATTGCGGGTAAGACGGCAGCATCCGAAAAATTTGTGTTTGCATCCTCTGTGGTATACGCAGATGCAAACGGAAACTTTACGGTCGAAGGCTTTACCGATCACACGGCTCAGCTGACGGCAAACGGAGAAGCTGTTACTGTATCCGGCAACGGTATGTTTGCCTACACAGGAACGCTCAGCAGCGGAGAAACCTCCAGAGAAATTCTTCTGCGTGCGGTCGATCCGGCAGACAACGCAACGGAGCTTGCGGTGACTGTTGTCGCAGGTGCAGGTTCTGCCATCGAACGTGTGGAAATTCTTTACAACGGCAATCACGTTGAAAAGAATGAGAAAGGCGAACCTGTCATCTCTGTACTGAACGGTGCAAGAGGAACCCTTTCACTGGTAGGATATACAGCAGACGGCAAGACTGTTTCCGTTGAAGATGTTCAGTGGGATATTCTCTCCGAGAAGAACAACATTGTATTCGACAACGGTTCCTTTACTGCAAGAGCGACCGGCGAAACTGCGATCAAGGCAGGCATTTCGTTTGCCGAAATCGTCCTTGCCGACGGAACAAAGTCGGAGGTTCGCTGTGAGGATTATGTGATTCTGCAGATTGAAGCAGGCGACAAGGATAAATTGTATGACGCGCTTCTGGAAGCAGAAGAAACCTACAAGGATCCCAAGCAGGCAGAACCCGATGTCATTGCTGACTATCGCGCAGTCATCGATCAGGCAAAGGCACTTTATATCGATGATACGACGCCGGAAGATGCGTTTGGTCCTGCGCTGGCAGACCTTATTGCGGCAACTGAAGCATTCAAGATTGCAAGAGTCATCAATAAGGATGCGCTGAAGGCACTTGTTGCGGAAGCAGAAGCCAATATTATCGAGACGTATATCGCAACGGAAGATGAAATTGCAGCTTACCGTGCTGCCATTGACGAAGCGGCGAAGATGTGTCAGAATGACGATGCGACCAAGCAGGAAGTTGCTGATGCGGAAGCAGCTATGAAGGCGGCAACCGAGGCATTTGATGCGGTTAAGATCGTCAACAAGGACGAATTGAAGGCGCTGATTGCAGAAGCAGAAGCAAATATTGCGACTCCGATGCAGGCACCCGACGAGGCGATTGCGGCATACCGCGCTGCAATTGACGCAGCAGCCAAGGTCAGCGTTGATGATTATGCAGTCAAGGATGTTGTTGCAGCAGCGATCGCAGCCCTGAACGAAGCAACAGCAGCATTTAATGAAGCAAAGATCGTCGACAAGAGCGCACTGGAAACTGCAATCACCAAGGCAGAAGCAAATATTGCAAAGCCTATGGGAGCAGAACAGAGTGCAATTGATACCTATTTTGCGGCAATCGAAGTGGCAATCGCAGTCTTCAAGGACGAAAATGCGAAGGCAGCAGATATTGCGGCCGCAGTTACCGCACTGAACGATGCAACAGCGCAGTTCAATGCGGCAAAGAATGTCGATAAGCGTGATCTTGAAGCAGCGATTACCGAAGCAAAAGCAAACATCGCAAAGCCGATGGGCGCAGATGCAGAAACGATTGCGGCATACCGTGCAGCAATCAATGC
>JBGUUN010000401.1:0-3876 GCA_045133555.1 Oscillospiraceae bacterium | reverse complement strand
TATATGAAACCGAGCAATGTGAGATCGGTTTCCGCAGCTTCACGGTAGATGCATCGCGCGGATTTTTCTTAAACGGCAAGCAGATCAAATTAAAAGGCACCTGCAACCATCAGGACCATGCGGGTATCGGTGTGGCAGTTCCGGATGCGATCTATGAATACCGCATGGGGTTGATCAAAAAGCTCGGATGCAATGCGCACCGCAATGTGCATAACATGGCGACCGATGCGTTTTTATCGATCTGCGACCGTTTGGGCATTTTGGTGGTGGACGAGAACCGTCGGTTTGAGTCGACCGAGGAAGGCATTGCGATGGTGCAGAGCATGGTGCGTGTGGCAAGAAATCATCCGTGTGTGGTATTATATTCGTTATTCAACGAGGAGGCGCTGCAGGCAACACGCGAGGGTGCCAACATCTTTCGCAGAATGTGTCATGCGGTGAGGGAACTGGATGACACCAGGTTGATCACCGGTGCGATGGGCGGCGGTGTGCATGACGAGCACGGTACCGCACCGCATATGGATGTGGTGGGGGTCAACTATTCGCTTTCGGTGGCGGAAGAGTATCACCGCAATCATCCGGATGCACCGGTGTTCGGCAGCGAGAACTGTTCTGCGGTCATGACCCGCGGCTGTCAGGCATCGGATGCGGCTTTGCATTTATGCGGCGATCTGGATGAGGATGTGGTAGACTGGGGACAGTCGATCCGAAAAACATGGGATTTTTGCAGAAAGCACGATTGGTACGGCGGCGTCCATGTCTGGACGGGGTTTGATTACCGCGGCGAGCCGACACCGTACGACTGGCCGTCGGTCAGCTCGTTTTTCGGTGTGCTGGATGTTTGCGGTTTTATGAAAAACGGCGGTTATTTACTAAAGGGTTGTTATTCGGACGAGCCGCTGGTGCACATCTGTGTGGACTGGGAGCATGAGGGGACGGATACGGTGCGTGTTTGCGTGGTTTCCAACTGCGAGCAGGTCGAGCTTTTTGTAAACGGCGTTTCGCTTGGCATCAAGGATGCGGACTGCTGCATCATCAACGAATGGGATGTACCGTTTGTGTCGGGCAGGCTGACTGCGGTGGGATACAAAGGTCAAAAGGCTATGGTATCCGACGAGCGTGTGACCCCGAAAGCGGCTGCTAAGATCTTGATCGAGCCGCAGAAGGAGTTTATCTGCGATGACGGAAAAGATGCACTTTGCGTCAACTTCTTATTGGTGGATGAGGACGGCAATCCGGTGGTGAAAGCAGACAGAGAGCTTCGGTTTACGGTCGAGGGCGGTGTTTTACTGGGTGTCGGAAACGGCGACCCGAATTCGCACGAAGCGGAGCATTTACCGAAGCGAAAGAGTTTTTACGGCCGTGCGCAGGCGGTGATCGGGTCTGTCCTTGGTATGAAGGAGCTTACCGTAAGGGTCGAAGCGGACGGGATTGCGCCGTGTTATGCGGTCATTCCGGTGAAGGCGGTAAAAGCGCCGGAGTATTTGGCATCCATGCCGCAGCGTGCGGTACACGGTGTCAGGGTAACGGCACTGACATTCGCAGAACGTCCGGACATAACCATGAATTTCGCGGAGTTCGACATGAACAGCTTGGAGTGGATCATTTTTGATACCGACAGCTACAAGCCGGTATTCAAGGACGGCTGGAAGTTATTTACGGTGAATATCACAGCTTCAAAAGTCGGCACAGAAATGCATGTGCTTTTGCACGATGTGGCTGCCAAGCATATCGTAGCTGCGGTGGACGGTGTGGTATTACTGGACCGTGCGCACGAAAGCGGTGCGGTGGAATTCTCGTTTGAGAAGGGTGAAAAACGGGAGTACGAGCTGCGGTTATTGCTGCAGGGCACGGGAAGCGAAAGCGGCATTCGCGGCGGTATTGCGGTGGAAGGTTGATTTTTTGTCAAAACAGGCGTATAATATAAGAAAGCAAACGATTGGAGGGGTAGCGGTTTGAGTGAAACAAATATAACTCCGGGTATGGAAGCGCAGAGCAGATATGAGCGTGCATACCGTCTGATGGAGGATGCAAGAGTTGCGGAGGACTACAACGATGCGGCGTACTGGTTCGGTGCGGCGTTAAAATACGATCCGAACTACAAGGATGCAAAGGTTTTACAGGCGCGCTGTTTGGAATTATACGAGCAGATGCTCAGCGCACAGAATGAGGAGGAGTTGGACTTATTCGGTGATACACCGAAGGAGCAAAAGCCGCAGACCGACATTTATGCGGACTTCATTCAGCAAGAGGAGCCGCCGAAGCCGAAAAAGCCGCAAAAGCAGCAAAAGCCGGTGATCAAAAAGGCATCAAAGCCGCCGGTGAAACCGCCGGTCAGCGATCCTTTGATGGATCCGGACAAGCGTGATAAAACCACGATGGCGGAGGAGGTCTTAAAAAAGATCGGCTTAAGTGAGGAAGAAGCCAAGCAAGAAGTTGCTAAAAGAATGGTGCAGCAAAAGAAGGTCAAAAAGAAGGCAAGCAAGGGCTTTTTGATCGTTTTAGCGGTGATATTGGCGCTGGTCGGTGCGGTATTCTTCATCAAGTGGTCGCTCAAGGCAGGTGCGTACAACCGTGCGGAGAGTTACATTTCCAAGGGGCAGTACGACAGGGCGCTGGAGATTTATGAAGATCACGGCGAGCCGGAGAAATACACTGAGATCTTAGAGAGCAGGGCACGTGAAAAGATGGAGCGCGGCGCGTACAAGGATGCGCTGGAGTTACTGTTATATGCGGACGACAGCGGCATTCCGGTGACCGAGACGATGGACGAATGCTGTTACACCTTAGCGAAGATGGCGTTTGACGAAGGCGATCTTTACCATGCGTGGGACTACTACATGAGATTATCCACCTACGATTCTTCCGACGAGATCTTTTTGGTCTGCACCTATGAAAAGGGCAAAGCGGGATTGGAACGGGCGGAATTTTCGGGATATCAGGATGCGATCAAGTATTTAGGCTACTGCGAGCATCACTACGAGGATGCGCACGGGATGCGTATGGAAGCGATGTATCAGTATGTGTTAAACTACGGCAGCAGGGATGACGATGCTGCGGTCGAGTACTTAGAGCAGTTGAAAGCGGAGAATTATCCGGGTGTGGAAGAACTCGAGCGGATGATGTATCCGTGGCAGATTGAGATCGTTTCGATCAGTTTCATCAAGGATGACTACGTGAATTCGGTACAGTCGATCACAGCGGGCAGACCGGTCTACTTCCATTTCCGTGTGAACAAAGGCGATACGGACATTCCTTTACAGTTATATGCGAAGTACAAATTGCCGAGCGGCAAGACGGGCGTTTACGAGTACGTTGACGTTGCATGGGATGACGGCTGGTACGGTTGGTACGGCTGGGACAATGGTATTGCGGATGCCGGCATTGTAACGGTGACCTTTATGGATCAGTACGATTACGTATTGGCAGAAGGCAGCATCAAGATTACCGAAGCGAAGTGAATAGAAAAATCCCCCTGAAAAGGGGGATTTTTTCTTTTGGATGACAGAGCGGGTTTGGTGTCCTTGCTACAGTTGAGTGGGAAGTTTTGGACCGTCGAGGACGCCGGTCCCTACAATGGGGGAATGCTTTTAGTCGAGCGCAAAGGTAAAATACCGCCAGATAATAGCAGGCTTTGCCTGCGTCCGTCTGCGGCGTAGAAATTATCAGCGAGGAGCGGCCGCAGGCACTGCGGAGGCACTCCGGCGGGGGCTCGGTCCGCTGTTGTTTATTCTATTTTTTACCTTGGCGTAGGGCTCAAGCCGCGGATACCTTGGTGCAGACTTGTAGTTCTGTCTACTGGCTGTTACTTTCGCCGCTGCGCGAAAGTAACCAAAGGGCAGCATAAGGGCTGCCGCCCTTATGTATCCTGCTTTG
>JBGUUN010000400.1:0-3394 GCA_045133555.1 Oscillospiraceae bacterium | reverse complement strand
CTGCTCGTCTTCATCGGCAGTAAGATGATCTGGGAGGGCGTGGAGTCCTGCCGTGCCGGTGGAGAAGGTGAGGCATGCCGCCTCGAGCCGCTTGCACTCGGTGCATTGCTTTTGCAGGGTGTCGCAACGTCGATTGACGCGCTGTCCGTCGGATTTACGATTGCCGATTATGATGCATTGTCGGCACTCGTCTGCGCGTTCATCATCGCCGCGGTGACGCTGGTCATCTGCACAGGCGGTATTCTCATCGGCAAGACCTTCGGTACTCGTCTCGCCGGCAAAGCCTCCATCCTCGGCGGCGTGATCTTAATCGCCATCGGACTGGAGATCTGGATCACAGGCGTGTTCTTTTGAACTGCATAACGTAAGATCCCTTCACGGTATTATTTGTCGTGAAGGGATCTTTTAGTAATATCAGTATTTTATGGTGAACTCACGGATCGTTTATAGGATATAAGACTCATCCAAGCACACCGTGCGGCAACGCGGGATTCATCGGATCTTTGCGTTCAAAGGTTGTTTCGAGCTCCAGATAGCCGCCGTTCTTGGCAGCACGTTCAAATCCGGTGAGAATTTCCAGAACATGCAGGGTTTGCATCCAGCTTGCTCGCGGAGAGCAACCGCGTTCCAGTGCCGATGCCATTTCTGCAAGACCAAGTGCACGGGAATTTTCCGGATAGTCAAAGGCAAGCGGGATTTCCATATCACCGTTTTCCGGCGTATGCAGGATGACAGGACCGCCGAAGTTGTTGGGATCAGGAACACGTAGGGTACCCTTGGAGCCGTAGATTTCGATGATCGGCAGATGTGCACCCCAGATATCAAAGGAGGTCAGAATGGATGCAACGGCACCGGACTGGAATTCCATAACCCCATAATACGAAGTCGGAACTTCAACGTCAATGACTTCGCCGTAATGTTCCTTACAGGTTGCGGTTCTCTGCTTAAAGGGAATCGCGGTCATACCGCCGATGCGCTTGACGCCGCCGAGCAGATTGATCAGCGCGGTGATATAGTACGGACCCATATCCATCATCGGACCGCCGCCGTATTTATAGAAGAATTCAGGATCCGGATGCCAGGATTCGGGACCGTGACCGGGCATAAACGCCGTTGCCCCGACGACATCTCCGATCGCACCGTCATCAATGAGCTTGCGGCAAGTCTGAATGCCGGCACCGAGGAACGTATCCGGCGCACCGCCAATCCAAAGGCCTTTTTCTTTTGCCAATTCGACAAGTGCTTTGCCTTCTTCCCAGGAAGCACCGAGCGGCTTTTCCGAATATACGTGTTTTCCGGCAAGGAGTGCGGCACGTGAGACTTCATAATGTTCATACGGACGGGTAATGTTGAGAACAATGTCGACCTCGGGATCGGCAAACAGTTCATGCATATCCGCATAAAGCTTCGGAATGTGATAATTTTTTACTGCATTTTCCGCACGTTCACGGATCAGATCACAGACACCGATGATTTCAATGTCCCGGAACCGTTTTGTGATGTTTTCGAGATAGATGCCGGAAATACAACCGACACCGACAATACCGATTTTTTTCATTTTGATAAACCGTAACCTTCGCCGCCGCGAAAGTATCCTTTCTTGTGAATTGTGTTGATATGACAAGGAAAAAACACTGCAAAACAACGAAACCTTCAAAAACCTGTGAATGCAATTGATTCCTTTTCCTATCCATTCGCTGCATTGCATGAGACTCAAACCGCCGATCAACAGATGTACACTCATATTCTATCACATGTTCTCGTCCCAGTCAAGGTGCTTTTGAGAAAAAGGGACAGAACTGTTCTGTACCCGAACCCATGACTGCTGCTTATGCATCGACATCTGCGACGATTTCAATGGTTTTGATCCCCTTATGCTTCAAACCCTCATCATCGGCAACGTAAAAATCACTGAACGCAAGCAATGCGCGATTCTCCGCAGTCGGCAAAATTGTACAGTTACAGCAGCTGCCTGCCCATTGATGGAAATTCGGTCGCGCGGGAGGATCATTGGCAAGAACGCTGCGGTCAGCGTCGGTCATGACCTCAAGGACATCCGTCCATGTGTGACCGCAGTCACAGCTTGCGTAAACGTAGATACCGGGACGTGTGATCACTGCCAGCGTCACACCGTTGTCGAGCTGCAGCAGCTGCGGAAGTGCACCGCGATCTCTGAAGAATTCCGGCTTTGACCAGGTATAGCCGTTATCTTCGGAACGGGACAGATACGTTGGTCCCCACTCCGGTGCTCCGCGGAAAACATCACAGGTGCGCAGAATGCATAAAATCGATCCATCCGGCATAAACGCAAGATTCGGTTCACTAAAACCGCTCTTCAGATGCGCAAATACATCGTGTTCTTCATCCGGTTCCTTGTAGGGAATATACCCGCGCAGCTGCCATGTTTCTCCGTTGTCATCCGAATGCAGGATATAAGCATTGGTTGTGCCCTCATATACACCCGTGAACGGATTGGCACCGTTTCCGCGGTAGTGGGCAATAAAAAGGGAACCGTCCGGTGCTACTTTGACATCCCGGCAGGTATACAATCCGGCATTGTTCAGCATCACCGACTCCAGATCCTTGCGTGACGCATGTGACGGTGGAAAACTCACAGTTGTACGGTAGTTCCAATCGACTTCGGCATACACTTTTCCGCCCGCAATTTCTCCATGTTTCAGACGGTGGAAGCAGAATCGCTTTTCAATCATGTGGTCATGAATCGAATCAAGCCAGTAGACCCGATACCGTGAACCAAAAATATCGGAATACGTTGTGATCGGGAACGGAAGCTGATTTTGATCCTCCGGTTTCTGCGGAATCAGATGATCCGTCGGCAGATGATACGTTGCGAATGACCACGGCGCATCCTCCACACCTGTCAGGCTTTCCGGTGGATTCGGCATGGAACGCAGAACATCTCCATTGGGAAGCTGTGTTCCCATCATGTCCTTGTCTTCCTTTGTCGCAGGACGCCAGCTTATCCCATCGTTCTCAGTGACAAGCCACTTTCCCGCAGTATCCCCGTCCAAACATACCCAAGAATCGTCATCATCATGGATGTACATGCCGATATTGCCATTTTTCATCGGATACAATTTTGGAAATTGTACCCATCCCCATGAGAGATGTTCCATCGTATCTCCGATATAGACAACACGCTCATTTTCTTTGTGTAATCGCATCGTTCATTCCCCTCTCATGCTGTTCTGCTTTCATTGTAACACACTCCATTCCATGTGTCAATAATAACAGGAGAAATCGTTCCATTTTATTTCTTTTCTTCACTGCGACAAGTTGCAACTTGGCGTATATACTTGACGAATCCGCTTTTTTGTGGTATACTTTATACATATTCAAATCATCATGTGATTCTCTGGGTGACTTGTACTCC
>JBGUUN010000399.1:0-3122 GCA_045133555.1 Oscillospiraceae bacterium | reverse complement strand
AAAACAGGAGGAAATTGATATGGAAAAATTCAAAATGGCATTCATCGGCGCCGGCGACCGTGCTAACGGCGTACATTATCCGGCATTCGCATCTTTAGAGGATGTAGAGATCGTTGGTATCTGTGATATCGACAAAGAGCGTCTGCAGAAAACCGCAGATAAATACGGTGTTCCGGAAGACCGTCGCTACGGAGAAAATATCTATTCTTACCGTCAGATGATCGCTGACTTAAAACCGGACGGCGTTGCTGTTATCGGTCAGCCGCATATCATGTACGATATCTGGATGTGGTGCTTACAGAACGGCGTGAACCTGTATGTAGAGAAACCGCTGGGCTTAAACGTGCATCAGGCAAGAATGCTCACCGAGATGGCTCGCCGCAACGATTGCATCACCATGTGCACCCTGCAGCGCCGTACCACCCCGAGCGTTATGAAACTGAGAGAAAAATGCTTAGAGCACGGCCCGATCACCTCCGCAATGGTTCGTTTCTACAAATGTGATATCAACGACCGTTTCGATGCTCGTGACCATATGTATGACGATACCGTTCATGCAATCGACGCAGTACGTTGGGCTTGCGGCGACAGCGAGTTAAAAGATCTGCATTGCCATACCGACCGCATTGGTACCCATGACATCAACTATATCTCTGCTACTTTAGAATTCGAAAACGGTTCTATCGGCTATCTGATCAACAGCTGGTCCAGCGGTCGTCGTGTATTCGATATTGAGATGCACGCTCCGGGCGTATGCGCAGAGGCAGAACACGAAGTCGGCGGTTATCTGTATGAAAACGGTGACTACAACGGCGTTTACTACGGTTCTAAAGAGTGCGCAGGCAGCGAAGCTTTCGAGGCTGTTACCGGTGTAACTTATCTGGCTCGCAACTTCGTTGACAGCGTTCGCGCGCATACCCGCACTTGCTCCGATTTCGCTAACGCACTCAAAGGCATTGAAATCGCTGATATGATTTTAGGCAAAACCTTATGGGAGGGCTTAAAAAAATGATGCAGAAAAAGGTCCGTGTCGGTATCATCGGATGCGGCGGCATCGGTATCGGCATTCATTTATTGGCACTGCGTGAGATCGAACTGTGTGAGCTTGCTTGGACCTGCGATATCATTGAGGAAAGAGCAAAAGATGCGGCAGAGAAGTTCGGCGCACCGAAATACGGCACCTTATATAAAGAACTCTTAAAAGAGGATCGTCCGGATGCAGTTTTCGTTCTGGTACAGCCGGAGCAGGCTTTCCGTATTTCCTATGACTGTTTGATGGCAGGCTGCAACGTTTTCGTTGAGAAACCGTTCGGCATCACCAGCTATCAGGCTGAAAGTTTATTGCGCACCGCAAAACAGCAGGGTGTACAGCTGCAGGTTGGTTTCAACCGCCGCTTTATCCCGATGCTGGATGTGATCAAAGAAAAACTCAAAGACCTCGGTCCGATCCATCAGATCGACGGTTGGTTTTACAAAAACGGTGATGCGGCATTCTATGACGGCTGCTCGAGTGCATTTACCTGCGACGTTATCCATGTCATCGACCTGGTTCGTCATTTGGCAGGCGGCGAAGCTGTCAAGACCTTCCAGGTGGCATCCCGTTTCGGTGAGAGTCCGGTCAATAACTCCTGGAACTCGCTGATCGCCTTCGATAACGGTGTTGTCGGTGTTATTCATTCCAACTATGAATCCGGCGGCCGTATCCACGGCTTTACCATCCACACTTCCGATGCGACCATCATCATCAATGTCGGCTTTGGCGGTCCGGCATGCAGTGCCACCATCCTGTACAGTTCCGGCAAGGCATTCTCGCTGGCTTCTCAGGGTGCGCGTCCGATCAACAGAGAAGAACTCGACGGCATTGCAATTGCCGGTGAGGACCGTTATGAGCTGTACTACGGCTATGAGCCGGAGGACAAAGCATTCTTAGAAGCGATTGCAAACGGTACCAAAGTTGTGTGCGATGCCGAGGATGCACTCAAGACCATGAAGCTTTTAGATATGATGCGTGCTTCTGAATTTGAAAATATTGTTTGAGGAGGACCTGTTATGAATAGAAACGGAATTCGTCCGGTCACAATCGCATCTGTCTGCAGTCGTGGAGGCAAAATCGATACAGTTCTTGCTTTGGCAGAAGAAGCAGCAAAACAGAAACCGGACCTCATTTTAATGCCGGAAGGCTGGCATTATCAGGGTTTACCGTCGATGGATGAGGAAGCAAACCATCCGGCAACCAAAAAACTGTATGAGATCGCAAAAGAATATGGCGTTTACATCGTAGAATCCTCCGTTCGTAAAGAGGGTGATGAGTTTTTCAACTCCGCAATCGTTATCGACAGAAGCGGTGAAAACAAAGCCATCTATAATAAAACCTATCCGTATTGGCCTGAATTAAAATCCGAGGAGAATCCGTACGGTTCTATTCCGGGCAAATGCAATCAGCCGGTCATCGACTTCGACTTCGGTAAGGTCGGTATCTTTATCTGCTTTGACGCAAACTTCCCGGATATCTGGGCAGATGCGGCAAATCAGGGCGCAGAGCTGATCTTATGGCTCAGTGCATACGGTGCAGGCAGACAGCTGGAAGCACACGCACTCAACAATCATTACTACATTGTATCCGCAACCACTTCCGGTCATGTTATGGGCATTGACATCAACGGTGAGCGTTTTGTCAACACCTGCAGCAAAGAGCCGGCAGTACAGTTTGTGACCGTTGACCTTGACCGCTGCATTTTCCACGAAAACTACAATCTCGATATTCTGGATGAACTGCTTGCAGAGAATCCGCCGAAGATCGAAGTTGAGAAACATTGGCTCGAGGAGCAGTGGATCGTGATCCGCTCCGCAAGAGAAGGTGTAAGCGCACGTGAAGTATGTAAGAATGCAGGTATGGAAGAACTGCGAGCTTACAAACGCCGCAGCAGAGAGGGCATTGATGCCATCCGCCGTGAATTTTACGGAGAGTGATCGGCTATGTTAAAATATCAAAGCTTAGGTAAAAGCGGGATCGAAGTATCTCCGATGGCTGTCGGCTGCTGGGCATTCGGCGGCGGCAGTTACTGGGGCGAGCAGAGTCAGGCGGATGTAGATGCCGTCGTTGAACGCGCTCTGGATACCGG
>JBGUUN010000398.1:0-8860 GCA_045133555.1 Oscillospiraceae bacterium | reverse complement strand
GTCTTCATCCTCGGTCAGATACATTTCGGTTGGGGTACACATCGAGCCGTTGAAAATCGACTCCGGAGCTTCTGCACGGTTCCACGCAAAGCGGATGCGTCTGCCGTCGGTGATACCGGAGTAGGTCTGTGCCGCATAACTCATCATGGAATGATGCAGTCTGCGCGGAGCGGTCATGATATCAAACTTGCCGTTTTGCATCTTGCCGATGAGATAGTAGTCGGATGCACCGGTCATGACCCAATAACGCTCACCGCTTTCGGTGTAAAGCGGATAGATATCCGGACATTCCGCTTCACCCGGAATGGTGATCGTCTGGATCTGCTCCCAATGCAGCAGATCGCTTGAGGTGAATAAAGCAAAATCGTTTTCGCTTAAATACAGGGACATCAGATAGCAGTCGAGTTCTTCACAGAAGATGACAGCCGGATCACGGTTATCCTCAATGATGTGCGGAATGATCGGATTGTTTTGGTATTTGCGGAAGGTAACACCGCCGTCGGTGCTGTATGCCAAGCACTGCGAGGTCTTGCTGTGCGCAGCAATTGCTATGTTGGTCGGGCAGGCGGTATAATACAGCAGGATAACATCATGCTCATTTTCTTTTAATCCGGTGCGATTGTCGGTGTCCACGATCGCACTGCCGGAGAACATTGCACCCAATTCATCCGGGAACATAGCGATTTCCAGTTCGGTCCAATGCAGCATGTCTTTGCTGACGGCATGACCCCACTGCATATTGTCCCAAAGCGGACCGCAGGCATTGTGCTGGAAGAACATATGATACTGTCCTTCGTAATAAATCAAGCCGTTTGGATCATTGATCCAGCCGCGTGCAGCGGTGAAGTGTGCTGCCGGGCGATATTTTTCTTTGTATAAACCTTCGGTAGGAACGGTATCGGTAAATTCAAACGTATAATTCATCTTCGGTTCGATCTTGATGTCAATGTCGCGGCCGACATAATCGCGCAGATCCGGGTAGTAGTAAGCGTCCGGTTCGTTTGGTGCGATCTGCGCCCACATATCATAAACAAGCTTGCCGTTTTCCATAAACTGCAGGCTTTTCTTGGCGGCATGGCGGCAGATCGGAAGTTTTAAGTAACGTTTCTCGATTTTCATGTCGTATTTCTCCATCCGATAACAGCAAATGCTGTGTTTTAATTTCATTATAACTTCTTTGTGGTTGATTTGCAAGTGGTTGTACCAATTTGTGTTCTGAATTTTTGTATTCTCTCATATCATACAGTATATCTGAGGAAGGATGGATGAAATGATGCAGGAAATGATATTGTTGGATACCGTGATCGAATCACCGGGACAGCAGGAAAAGCGAAGCCCGCTTGTGGTTTGCCGTCCGCAGGAAACACATCGGCAGGATGCCGCATTTGCACCGTTTGAGGAGCGGGAGGATGCACTGAAACCGCCTCCTCCCGCTGCTGAGATCCGGCAGCCGGAATCCGATCCTGTTCCAAAGATCGAACGTGTCGCAGACCGTCGCAGCACCTCCGGCGGTCTGATATTACGCAGTGCGATCGCATTGGTGCTGCTCTCGTTGACCGTATGGGGATATCCGAAGGTATGTCCAACCGTGGATCGCATCTGCTGCAGTATGTTGAAAATTACATCCGCAGAGGGACCTGTTTCACAATCTATGACGCAGGAGGAAGAAACGGTCGATGATCAGACAAGCTGTCGGGAAACCACAGCGACCGAATCCGAAGAGGTCGAGGAAGATGTCGTGACACAGTCGATTTCGACTAAAGAAGCCTTGGTCGTGGGAACGATCGATAATATGAGCGGAAACGGTGTGGTGCAGATCAAAAAACTTACCGCATCTGATGATGAACTGCATATGGCGTTATCCTACGGCATGGTCAAAAATCTTACCGATGTTTCGAATAAAAGATTGCTTGAACTGTCCAAACAGCCGCCTGCCTTTACTTTGGAGCATACCGATGCACCGCAGGTGCTGATCATGCATACCCATGCCACCGAGTCTTATCTCTCCAAAGAGAGCGATAGCTTTGATACCGATGCCAGTTTTCGTACCGATGATGTCAGCCAGAATATGATCCGCATCGGAAATGAGATCGCAGCTGTATTAAAGGAAGAAGGGATCGGTGTGCTGCAGGATACCACGCTACACGATGCCGAAAGTTACAGCGGATCATACGCACGCAGCGCAAAAACCGTGCGGGAGTATCTGGAAAAATATCCTACGATCCGCATCGTTCTGGATGTGCATCGGGATGCCATCGGTACCAAGGAGCGTATCATTGCACCGACTGCAAAGATAGAGGGAAAGAATGCCGCACAGATTATGATCATCAGCGGATGTGATGACGGAACGATGGATATGCCGCAGTATGAGAAAAACTTCAGATTTGCGGCTGCACTGCAAAGTCAGACCGAGAAGATGTACCCGGGGTTGACACGTCCGATCTTATTTGATTACCGAAAATATAATCAGGACCTGACGACCGGATCTCTGCTGATCGAAGTAGGGAGCAATGCCAATACTTTGGATCAGGCGGTGTATAGCGGCAGACTGTTTGGCAATGCACTTACAAAAGTTTGTAAAGATTTGATGGAATAAATTCCTCTGATACGGTCATCCTACTGTAATGGGGTGAGAAGAGCTTGCATGGATATTTGAAATGTTTTTTCAAGGCATTGGTATCGACCCTTTTGCTGCTGCTGTTTACACTTTTGTTTTTGTATCTCTGCCGTATCGGAGAGCAAAAGACAGGCGTCCCGTCGCTGTATGCTTGGATTTGTGAGCAAACCGATGCAATGTATGCGGCAGTAAACAGGGTGATCGATGCCTTGCAATCGATTCGTGATTTTGATGAAAAGGAGATTACAGATAAATTATTTTTTGTCCCGGCATCCAAACTTTTAATTTTAGCAATACGCTGAATTTTTGGCCGTCAATTTAAGCAGTTTGCACAAAGAGAGGTGGATTTGTCTCAAAACAGGAAAAATATTCCTTTTTGAACAGGGAGATTCATTTTGAAAAAACGGAAAATCAATAAAAACACATCGGCAAATTACACAAAACCCTTCGGCGAAATTTGCTTGACAAAAAGAAGGGTTTCGGTTATACTGTCAAAGTCCGGGAACAAACAGGTATTGTATCAAAAGGGCCACAGCATCACCTTTTGTTTCCCAGCAGCAAAAATACAAAAGCAAATAAAACAAGAACGCATGAGAGAATCTCACAGCTCTACGCGGGCACAATCTGAACACATCCAAAGCCGGATATCAAACGGTCCGGATGCCAAAGAGAGGAAAACGATATGAGTCATAAGAAAGTTGGTTCCAAAAGCGCAAAGGTTCGAAAGCGGTTGATCAGTGTTCTCACACTGATCGTCACAGTTGTAGCTATGCTGCCCCTTACAGGTGCAACGATGACCCACTATAGTTACACCATTCAGGAGTCTGTTGACGGCTCGGTTACGCAGCTTGCGATCGCGTACACCAATGAAACAGATCCGAATGAAATCTTACGTAAAGAAAAAATCACCCTGTCCGAGGATGACGGCTTTACTTTTACCGAGCCGAACGAGGAAAATGAGGGTGTTATCACCATTGAACGTGCATTCCCGGTAACAGTGATCGCGGATGGCGAAAGCAAAGCGGTAATGGTGAATGGCGGTACCGTAAAAGAGGTACTGGAAAAGGCGAAGATCACCTTGGGTGAAGAAGATATCATCACCAAAGATCAGGACGAAGAAGTCCATGTCGGAAGTGAGATCCGTGTTCGCCGTGTGACCCACAAAACAAGCGAGAAACATAAAGCAATCCCGTACGGAGAATCCTATGAATACAGCGATGCCTTGATTGCAAATGCTAAGGTAAAGATTGCGGAGGGTAAAGAAGGTGTTGAAACCTATACCTACGATGAAATGTATATCGATGGCAAACTCTACCAGAGTACGCTGATCGGTACCGAAGTCACTACCGAACCGGTGAATGCGGTATATCAGATCGGCAGCAGCAAAAAGGTTGTCTCTGACTATGATCTTCCGGAAGGATTGGAATTTGACGAAAAAGGCAATCCGCTCAACTACAAGTACAAGGTATCCGGTAAAGCGACCGCATATTCGACCAGAAAGAAAACCAAACTGATCGAAGGCTGCGTTGCAATGGATTTAAGCAAATATCCACGCGGATCCTGGCTGTATATCAAGAGCAAAGACGGCTCTTATGTCTACGGCTATGCGAAGGTTGCGGATACCGGCACTGCGTTGGTAAACGGTACTGTTTTGGTTGACCTGTTCTTTGATACTTTTGCGGAGTGTTATGAATTCGGTGCAAGACAGCTCGATGTCTACGTATTATCCTAAATAAAAGATCCGGACAGACCACCCTTCTGTCCGGATTTTTTGTTTGATTGCGAGGTGAACAGATGCAGCATCTGCCGATCAAAGCTTTATATTTTGCACAGAGTTTGCTGTTTTTGATAACCGCAGCTTTATCTGCTGTACTGCTGCTGCAGCCATACCGTGCACTTTGCGGAATATTGCCGTTTTTGTGGTGCGGCTGTCTGTTTGCAGCAAGCTGCTATCTGCCGCTGTATCGGAGAAAGTTTCATATTGCGGTACAAAACGGATATCTGAAATTGAGCAGAGGTGTTTGGTTTGTCCGCATGGAATCCATCGACTTAAAACAGGTTAGTAAGATCGATATGCTGCAAGGGCCGATCTTTGCCCTGCTTGACTTAGCCGTATTAGTCATCCGGATGCCCGGATACAGAGGTGTTTTGCTCGGTATCCAAACCAAGACAGCAGATGAGATTTGTCGTATGTTTCTAAATCAGAGGAAATAAAAAGCTGCCTTTCCAAACGGAAAGACAGCTTGCTTTATTTTTTCGGTGCGATCGGATAGTACTTATCGTAAATGCAGTGGTAGTAAGGTGCAACGGTGTGATTGTCACGGTATTTGCCGAAAAACCATCCGGAAAATTTACAGCTTTCCCAGATACCGTCGAGAAACTGATGAAACGGTGTGCAAAGCGGTTCAAGCTGCCCTTTGCGCTGCCGGATGATGATGCGCAGTTTGGATGGGGCATCGTGGGTCAAAATGTAGTCCGGTTTATGTTCGATCGCTGCAAGGGCATCGGCAGTCTTTTGCTTGATCTCGTCGGTGATGACACTGACCGAATAGAAGTCTTCACTGTAGCCTTCGCCTAAGAAATCGAGATTTTCGCCGCCGCCAAAGCAGAAGAAGCGATTGCCTTCGATCTCATAGACTTCGCCCTGCGGTAAAAAATACACGTTCTCGGATGGCATAGCGGCTTTGCCGCCGTTCCAGTCAATGCGCGGCAGGGAATTGAGGAAAGCAACGTCATCGATCGCACCGTGCAGAAAAGCAACGCTGAATTTCTGCTTAGATAACCATTTCAATGCTTTCTCGGCGATCTTGTCTTTGTTGCAGTAGAAACCGAAGTTGCCGCAGACAATGACCGTGTCGCCTTTTTTGAATTTGATCTTACTTTTTTGAAAACGGGAGATATCCCCGTAGGTGTCGCCGGTAATATAGATCATAGATGTAACTCCTGTGTGGTATCAACGGTTGGCATAGCGCAGCAGCGGCAGCAGACGGTCGATCGAGGAAAATCGCGTCGGCTGATTTTCAAATGCCAAGATGCCGATCTCCTCATCGCTTGCAATGAGGGAGAACTTAAGCTTGAAAAGCAGTGTGGAGCCGTTTTGCAGGATGGAAGCACCGCCGCCGTAATGTTTTGCAAAGCGCTGCAGGATCTCGCAAAGGCAGTTTCGAAGCAGCGGCTCCTGCTTGTCCGGATTCATATTTGCCATAGACTGCAGTGTAAATCCGTCTTTGGATTCGGTGAGCTGCAGATGCAGTACAGTATCCTTGGCGGTATAGGCGTACAGCGTGATCATCGCAAAGACAGCTTCAAAGAAACGGTCGGCATCCAGAAAGTATCCCCGATGGCCGGTGTCGCAGTGGACAAAGACCTTGATCGGCAGGGAAGATTCGGATAACATAAGCTGCTTTTGCAGCAGACTGCATAGCTGCCCCGGATTGACGGTTGATTCATCTTTGCCGATGCCGGCAATACTGTCGAGCATCTGTAAAAGGACACGGTTGCGCAGCAATGCTTCACTTTGACAGGCGATCTGCTCGCTTAGACGGGCAAATTCTTTGCTGCGGCAGCTTTCTGCGATGCTTGTCAGCAGCAATGTGTTTTGCTGTTCCATCAGTTCTTTGTACTGCAGTACGGTATCATCGGCCTTAAAGCCGCATTCTTCCAGTTTGCAAAGGATATATTTTCTTTTGCTTTGCGGATCTTCGCAGAGAAAACAGCAAAAATACGCATCGATTCCGTAAAGATCAATGCCGGGTGTGATGCCGTATCCGGTTTGATGCAGGTCAGAAATAAAGGAGTCACTTAGTTCGTCGGTTTGAAAATAGGAAACAAGTGAACTGCCTTTTTCAAATGCATGCGGATATCCGGCAAGCAGACCCCTGCCGCATTTTCGGATGATACCGCCATCATCGCATAGAATATAACAAAGGTCGGATCGGCTTAGAAAATCCCGGTCCAGATCGGATAAAGTACAGAGCATATGATATCTCCCATGTGAAAAGAGTGGTCGTACAACATCATTATAAAAGAAATTCACGGGAAAGTAAAGGAGAATGTCGAAAAAAGTCGAAAAGTTTTTTGTGTTTCCTTGTTGAAAAGGTAAAAAATCAAAAAAATTTCAGCTTTACCCGTTAAACAATCGTTTCTAACTTGACAATTGCATTATTTTAGTATAAAATATAAGAGAAGATGAGCGAAGAAAAATCGACTCATCAAAGAAGGGGTTAGACTGCCCCAAAAAATTTCAGGAGGTACAATCCAATGTCTGTTAAAGTTGCTATTAATGGTTTCGGTCGTATCGGCCGTCTGGCTTTCCGTCAGATGTTCGGCGCTGAGGGTTATGATGTTGTTGCTATCAACGACTTAACCAAACCGTCTATGCTGGCTCACCTGCTCAAATTCGATACCGCTCAGGGTGGTTACTGTGGCAAAATCGGCGAAGGTCTGCACACTGTTGAGGCTGACGACGAAGCTAACACCATCACCGTAGACGGCAAAACCTTAAAAATCTACGCTGAGAAAAACGCTGCTGATCTGCCGTGGGGCGAGATCGGTGTTGACGTAGTATTAGAGTGCACCGGTTTCTACTGCTCTAAAGAGAAATCCATGGCTCACATCAACGCTGGCGCTAAGAAAGTTGTTATCTCTGCTCCGGCAGGCAACGACCTGAAAACCATCGTATTCTCCGTTAACGAGAAGACCTTAACCGCTGATGATCAGATCATCTCTGCTGCATCCTGCACCACCAACTGCTTAGCTCCGATGGCTAAAGCTCTGAATGAGTACGCTCCGATCCAGACCGGTATCATGTGCACCGTTCACGCTTACACCGGCGACCAGATGATCTTAGACGGCCCGCACAGAAAAGGCGACCTGCGTCGTGCAAGAGCTGGTGCTGCTAACATCGTTCCGAACTCTACCGGTGCTGCTAAAGCAATCGGCTTAGTAATTCCGGAATTAAACGGCAAACTGATCGGTGCTGCACAGCGTGTTCCGGTTTCCACCGGTTCTACCACCATCTTAACCGCAGTTGTTAAAGGCGAGAACGTTACCAAAGAAGGCATCAACGCTGCAATGAAAGCTGCTGCTTCCCAGTCCTTCGGCTACAACGAAGACGAGATCGTTTCTTCTGACGTAGTTGGTATGAGATTCGGTTCTCTGTTCGATGCTACCCAGACCATGGTTTCTAAAGTAGCTGACGATCTGTACGAAGTTCAGGTAGTTTCCTGGTACGACAACGAGAACTCCTACACCAGCCAGATGGTTCGCACCATTAAATACTTTGCTGAGTTAGCATAAGTTTTGGCTTGTAGCTCTAACTGAAAAGTCGTTTGGCGGTCATCCGAAAGGATGACCGCCTTTTGGTTTTTTATTTTAGTATCTCTTGGGATCATAAGGATATGCACCTTTTGAACAGGGTGAATATATCTATAAAATTTGCTGTTTTCTTTTGCTAAATGTTGACAATACAGAAAAAATATGCTAATATATAGAAATAGGAGGTGTCGTTATGAGAAAACAACAAAAGAAACGGTGCCGGGCTGCATTTTCTGTTATTTTATCTTTGGTCACAGTGTTATGTATGGTGATGTCGACTAAAGCTGCGTATCTTAATATGGAGGTGATACCGCAAGATCCGGATCCGGCTGTAGGAGAACTCTGTTGTTGGGCGTGTTGCGGTACGAGTGTATGCCGTTATTATGGACGAAATATGACAGTACATAATTTTGTTTATAGGTCAAAGGTGTTTACAGTCGTAAAGTAGGTGGTTCGCAAGAAGATATTCAAGATGGCCTAACTCAACAGGGGATAAGTAGTGTTGTTTCCGGTGCGCCTCTACATTACATGGATACTGTAAATGAAATTGATTCTGGCAGGCCGTTGATCTATATGAGTTTGATCTATTCGTCTGATCCTGCTTTTGGAAATGGTATTTGGCCTGCGCATGCGATAATTGTTTCCGGTTACTCGAATACAAGTCAAATGTATAGGATCATTGATTCATATGTGTCGTATCCGGAGTATTATGATGTTTCTGTATTGACCAGTCCGGTATTACCGAGTCAGCCGTATCAGTTACTATCCTGTTTATATAATATCGAGGAGGAACGATGATGTATAAATGCTTATCTGCAATATTATCGTTATTGATGATTCTTTCGTGTCCTTTCGCAGTTCAGGCAGCAACGGTTGAAGAAATTGAGCAAAAATATAAAGCTGAACGTGCTGAACTGTTGGAGCAGT